>NZ_JBSFJX010000024.1:0-89980 GCF_053598275.1 Streptomyces sp. NPDC001156
CCGACGAGATCTTGAACTCGCTCGCCGACTACCTCGCCAAGATCTCCCCACCCGGAACTGAAACAAGCTAAATACTTAGACTCGCCATTTCCGGCGCGTCACACTAGGTGAGGAGGACAGCTCGATGACCAGCACCAACAGGGTGACCCTTGGTAAGCGATCGAACACGCGCGAGATATCCGAGTCGGCGGTCGCGATGCTCGACGAGCGCGGGACGGTGGTCGCATGGACGCAGGCCGCCGAGCAGCTTCTCGGGTACTCCGCCAGGGACGTGGTGGGTCGGTCTGCCGCACTCGTGCTGCTGCCTTCCGAGGAAACGCCGACGATATCGACGCTCATCGAGCAGTGCCGTACCCACAATGACTGGTCGGGCACGATGACGGTGCGCCACCGCGACGGCCGCATGCTCGACATCAACCACCGGATCTCGATGTTGGGGGGCAGAACGGAACGTTCCGGTGGCTTGTGTCCGTCACCGACATCGGCACGCTCTCCCGGGAAACGAGAAACGGATCGGTGCGGGAGTCGCTCCTCACCCACGCGCCGATCGGCATCGTCGTTCGCGACCCGAAGCTGCGCTGCGTCTGGGCGAACGACACGATGGAGAGCCACGACGGCATCTCCCGTGACCGGCGGCTCGGCCGGCGAATCACCGATGCACAGCCCGGCTTCGAGGCCGAAGCCCTGGAGGCGGTGATGCGGCAGGCGCTGCGGAACGGCACCACGGCGGTCCACGAGTACCGGGCGTGGCCGACGGAAGATCCGCGCCGGGAGCATGCATTCTCGGTCTCGTACTTCTGCCTCCAGGACGCGGACGGCAAGACACTGGGGGTGTGCGGCATCAGCGTGGATGTCACCGGCAGTCAGCGGGCGCGCGAGCGCCTTGCCATCCTCAGCCAGGCCGCCACGCGTATCGGCAGCACCCTGGACGTCATGCGGACCGGGCAGGAACTGGCCGACCTTGCCGTGCCCCTGCTGGCCGACTACGCCTACGTCGACCTGGGGGAATCCGCCCCGTTCGGCGAAGAGGCCTCGACCCGAATCGACACGATGAGCGGTCGCCCTCCCGTTTTCCTCCGTGCCGGTCAGGCCTCGATCCACCCAGGAACCCCAGAGTCGACCTTTACGACGGTTTTCGTCCCCCCGACCTCGCCCCATGCCGGCGTGCTGAGCACGGGAAGGTCCCACCTGGAACCGGTGCTGGACACCTCCCCTGGGACATGGATCGACCACGACCCAGCACGGGCGCAAAAGATACGTGAGCACGGGTCGCACTCCCTGATGATCGTGCCCATCATTGCGCGGCGCTCCGTCCTGGGTATCGCGGTGTTCGTCCGCGCCCAGGACCCCGTTCCGTTTCACGAGGATGACCTGCTGCTCGCCGAGGAGCTCGTCACCCGGGCCGCGCTGTGCTTGGACAACGCCCGGCAATACACGCGCGAACACACCGCGGCCCTCGCGCTGCAACGCAACCTGCTGCCCCACCGTTTGACGGGCGGCGCGGCGGTCGAGGCGGCCTGGCGCTACCTGCCGGCCGATACGGAAGCCGGCGTCGGAGGCGACTGGTTCGATGTGATCCCGCTGTCCGGCGCCCGGGTGGCCCTCGTCGTCGGTGATGTCGTCGGACACGGCATCAACGCCGCCGCGACCATGGGCAGGCTCCGCACCGCCGTACGCACGCTCGCCGACTTGGAGCTGCCCCCCGACGAACTGCTGGCCCATCTCGATGACACCTTCCAGCGACTGGCCGAGCAAGACGCCGACGCCGCGGACCAGACCCCCTCGGTGGTAGGCGCCACCTGTCTGTACGCCGTCTACGACCCGGCCACCCGGAAGTGCACCATGGCACGGGCCGGGCACCCCCCGCCCGCGATCATCGGCCCACAGGGACAGGTCACCTTCCCCGACCTGCCCGCCGGAAGCCCACTCGGCATCGGCCTGGGCATCCCCTTCGAGGCCGTGGAGCTGGAACTGCCCGAGGGCACTCTCCTCGCCCTGTACACCGACGGCCTGATCGAAACCCGCGACCACGACATCGACGTGGGAATGCACCGCCTGGCCACCGCCCTGGCCCAACCCAGTCACTCCCTGGAAGACCTGTGCACCCGAGCGACGCAGACCTTCCCGGGTCAGGCACCGTCCGACGATGTCACCCTGCTCCTGGCGCGGACGCGCTCACTCAGCCCCGCCCAGGTCGCCTCCTGGACGCTGCCGAACGATGGGACCGCTGTCCGCAGGGCGCGGCACATGGCAGCCCGCCAGCTCACCGAATGGGGCCTGGAAGGTCCCCAGGACCCCACACAACGGATCGTCAGCGAACTGGTCACCAACGCCGTCCGCCACAGCACCGGCCCGATCGGACTGCGTTTGATCCACCACCAAGCCCTGACCTGCGAAGTATTCGACACCGACGCCAGCTCCCCGCGTCTGAGTCACGCACGCGCCATCGACGAAAACGGCCGCGGCCTCTTCCTGGTCAGTCAACTGTCCCGCAGATGGGGCGCCCGCCCAGCGTCGGGCGGCAAAGTCATCTGGGCCGAACAAGACCTGGACTCCGCACCCTCACACGCACGGGCCTCCGGCACACCCTCCGCGCGCAAGAAGTAACCGAGCCATCCCCCTCCGCCGCGAGCATCCGGCATGCAGGTCAATCACGGCAATGACAGGGCACGGAACACCCCTACACATCCCCGGGTTGCCCGGTGCAGGACCGAACTGCCAGCCCTGATACGCAATTCGTCGGTGACCCGAGGTGCGAGGGGAAGGCATCACTTGGGCCACCGAGCCCTCAACCGTCCGATACCGAAATACGAGCGTCGGGATGGAGGCATGATCCGTTGACAGCACCGAGCCAAGCCCCGGCCTAGATCATTTGACTTATGGTGCCCGCATGACGAGCACACGTCGTCTGGAGAAGATCACTCCGGACAACTTCGACGCCGCGATCGGCATACGGGTCCGCCCAGCGGGCCAGAACGTTTCTACCGAGCACTCGGGTTCCGTCCGACGGGCGAGAGCAGTGGGGACCAGACAGTTGGCGAGTTGGACTTGCAGTAGAGCGTGATCCGCCGGACAGGACCTCGGCTTCTGATCGCCTGAAAAGCAAAAGGCCGGCTGTGCCCTGCGTGCCGGGACGCAGCGGGGACTGACGGGGAACAGCGGTGCCGATCGCGCTCCGACCCAGGTCAGGGAGTTGCCGGGTCAGCCGTCATCCGCATACGGCGTCTTCCAAACAGCGACGAGCCCGACGTCCAGTCGTCGAGGCACATACCCCTAGGCCGCGAAACCCGCCCGCGCCCATGTCCGGTCCTCCGTCAGGTACTTGTCCACCTTCAGGCCCACCTCCGCGAGCGCCCTCTCGAACTGCTCCTTCGTCAGCGGCCGGGAGAGGAACGTTTGTGTCCATGTGGCATCAGGGAACTCGTACTCCGCATATACGGAGTCCACCCCATCGCTGGATGGCTCGGCCGACACGATCCGCACCGTGAACCCGTTGGGCTCGACACGCTCACGCGGCAGGTTCGTATGCCAGTCCTCGCCCTCTCGCTGGATCAGCACGCAGCCGCCCGGCGCGAGGTGCCGGACGCAGGTGCGCAGCAGCGCCCGCCGCACTTCAGCGTCTCCGGCGTGCACAAGGAACGACGCGAGCATCACCACGTCGAATGTCTCGCCCACGTCAAGGTCCTCGATCGGGCTGCATATCGTGCGCGCCCCGCGGACTCGGTTGAGCATCTCTGGGGACTCGTCCACAGCGGTGACCGTAAAACCCAGCTCCAGGAGCGGGTGGGTCACGCGCCCCACGCCGCAGCCCAGCTCCAGGACGTGCGCACCCGCCGGCACGGCCGCGGCGACAATGTCCGGCTCGGCCCCAACCGGCAGCCGCGAGTACAGCTCGACCGCGCAGCCGTCCGGGGTAATCACCCCGGGCCCGGTCCCCTGATGTCCCGCTCGCCTAATGAGCCCCATGCCTGTCCAACGGGCCGGGCCAGACGGCCGTTCCCCTACCCCGCCGGTTTCCTCGTGGCGCGTACAGCGGGAACCAGCTCCGGGGGCCGTCCTCCGGGAGAACGACGCCGGCAAGCGACCAGCCGGGGCTCAATGCGCTGGAGCCGGACTCGCCTGAGTGTCTAACTGCGTGACATCGTCCGAGGCATCGCCTGCGGGGACATCGTGGCCACGGAGCCCGACGAGGAAGGCGTGCGATGGGCCGGCGGGGTGGTTCGGCGTTCGGAGAACTGCACCATCCGCCTCATCGTGTTCCGTGACGGCGGCTCAGGAGTTGCGCAGCAGAGTGTGATCAACGCGTTTCAGGAACTCGGCGTCGACGGCGAGGGCATAGAGCGGTTCGGCACGACTTCGAAGGTGGCGAGCCACCTCTCTCCGAGGTCCATCTCATGGCTTCCGTTCGGCTGCATGGTCGGTTCCTCCTTCTCAGCGCAGTTGCTCGGCCAGTCCGACGATGATGCCCTCCGGGCCGCGGATGTAGCAGAGCAGATAACTGTCCTCGAACCGGGCTATCTCACCGACGAGTTCGGCACCGTGAGGGCGCAGACGGGCAACGGTGTCCTCGATGTCATCGACGGCGAACATGACGCGGTGCGTGCCCAGAATGTTGTGCGGCCGGTTGCGCGGCCCGGCGCTGATCACCGCGGGGCTGCGGTACTTCGCCAGTTCGAGCCGGCCGTGACCGTCCGGGGTCCGGACCATCGCGATGTCACAGCGGACGCCGTCGAGTCCGGTGCACTGGTCGGCGAAGGGGCCCTCGACCTCCGCCCTGCCCTCCAGCTCCATACCGAGTTCCAGGAAGAACGCGATGGCGGCCTCCATGTCCTCGACGACGATGCCGACGTTGTCCATCCGCTGAATCGCCATGCTGGTTTCTCCTTCTGCCTCGTGCGGCCGGTGGTGGCCGCCGATGTCCCTGGGACGGAGCCGGTGCTACGTTCTCGACATCCCCAAACCGCCGAACTCCGAAAAATCTGGATCGCGCCTCAGGCGAGATTCACCGGGATGTACCCACCCACCGCCAGCACGGTGAGAATGGCTCCCACGAAGGCCCACACCGTGGTTGCTGCGCTGTGCGCGGTATAGATCAGGGCAAGCATGCTCAGCCAGATACCCGGCAGGAGCGGCCGTAGCCAGTGGACGTTGGCGCCCCCCTGTCGAAAACGTGTCGAAGGCGCCGATCTATCGCGCTCGGCGTCCGTGGAGCACCAGGTCAGGAGGGATGCGCCGACGATCACGCCAGGCGCCTATAAGCGCTTGGCCTGCGAGTTGGGGCCAGCCGAGCGATCACCCACAACCTGACCGCGCTGGCCATGGAGCCTCACGAGTAGAAGCCGACCCAGTACTCCTCATGACCGCACGCGAAGTCTTCTGGCCGCTCTGCCCTCAACACTTCGTACCGGGCGACAAAGGCGTTCAGGGCCTCATGGAGCGAGCAGCCCAAATGGTCACGCAGGATCTTGATGTCGCGGAGGATCTGGTTGCCGAAGATCTGGTCATCGGCGAGGCTGATGGTTGCGCCGTTGGTCATGGCTACGATCGAAGCCGGGCGATGAATCTCTTGGCAAGGCCCTTTCCCCGTGCCACAACCGTGCCAGAGCGAGCGGGGAGCCACGGGGGAGGGTGGGCGCCGGCAGGGCGTGTACCCCATGTCCACCGACGTGCTGCTTCCGCGGGTCAGCCTCGGAGTCGCTCAAGCTCCTGGAGCGGTGCTCCGTGACGTTACGTCCACGTCATTGAGTCTGAGCGCTTCCAACGTTCTGCGATCAGCTGACAGTGCCCAAGGCCTCTGCAAGGCAGATGTCCTGATCAAGCGAGAGGCCGAAGCCCCCCGTACGCGGACTCCAGTTGCCCATACAGCGCAGAACTCGACTGGGGCGGGGAGTTGCATTCCCGCCACTGAGAGGGGAAGCGTCAGGCTCATGGAAGTACCAGGGAGGAGCTCCCCAGAAAGGGTGGTCCAGCAACGCCTCGGCGAGAACCGTGCGCGTCTGCGGCGGAGCGCCAATGGCGTCCAGGGCACTCTCGACAACTTCGACGGCATCCGGGGGTAGTGCCTCGTCGCCGAGAACGGGCAATAGGAGGAGCAGGCGAGCGTGCGGGGTGGTGACCCCGGGGCCCATACCTGGATTCTGAGCGATGTGGACCAGTTCGCGCCAGGCGAGACCGGGGCCGGCGAAGTGGCCCTCGATGCTGCCGAGGGACCGTGGTCGCTCCCAGCTGGGGTGGGTCAAGTAGTAGTCGATCCCACAGTCCTCGGGGAAGTTGCGATAGAGGATCAGAATCGTGTGTCCGCGCTGCAAGGGCAGCCGGAGGACTGGCCAGGCAGCCGGGTCAGTGAGAGTCCCGTAGGCCTCCTCGGTGTCCGCGCCGTCGACACCGAACCATCCGGGCTCAGGATCCACGTCCTCCCCTTCGGCAAGCCACAACAGGTGCGCGGGCCAGAAACCGGGAAGGCCGAGCCATTCCTCACTGACCGCAAGAGGGTCGTCCTCATATCCAGGGATCACCACGCCACCATCCTGACACCTCACTACCTGCCTCCTGGGATGAGTGTCCAACTGCGTGACAACGCCGACGAGCAGCGGCGAACAACCGCGGACGCCTGCGGACCGCCGCAGCAGGTGAGGGACATACCAGCGCAAGGTCAAGCGCCCAGCAAAGTTCGTTCGGGACGAAGAGGTCGTGCCAGACGCGTGCCAGGTCCTGCGGGGAACGACGGGGAACCGTGGAATCAACGGACCCGCCACCAGGCGTCGACACCCTTCCACCGCTGGTCAGCCTTGCCGCGAACCCTGGATCACCTCAGCTTCCCAAGCTAAGGTGCAGCCCAGCCCATGCAGGCCACCGGCCAAAGATCGCACCAACGCCCGCGGTGTCGATCACGGACCCGGCCAATCCCACGAACAGAATCCGCCGGACCCCTCGTGGCCCTCCACTCTGGCCGAACCCGCTCCTCGCGCAGTCATGGAACAGCACCATGGACGCGGGTCCGATCGCGGCCTCGCTGGCGGCGCTCCCTCCCGCCGTCGCCGGAAGCACTCCGAGCGGCGCCGCCCCCATCCCGGCATCTGCGGACGTGACCGTCAAGACGGCGCCCCACCCGCTTGCCATCATGCCTCCTACCTGCATGGACGCGCCTTTTGTTATCTGCAGACCTCCCTCCAGGACGCCACGCGGGTAATATATGAGCATGTGCGCGTATTCTTGGCTCGAGCGCCCGCTTCGAACCTGTACCGCGCGCCTCTGGGCGGCGTCTTCGGACCACGTCAGGACGACCGCCCTTGGTATACGAAAAGACGCCAATCAGAGAGGGCGAGTACATGAGTGAGATCAAGCCCCGGTTCCGGAGGGTCGACGGACTGTCCATTCGCTACGCCGAGAGCGAGGACGGACCCCGCGACCGAGAAGCGCTGCTGCTGAGCCCGTTTCCGGAAAGCCTCTACGCCTACCACGCGACCTGGTCGCGATTGGCCGATAACACCCGCCTGATCGCCGTGGACCTGCCGGGGTTCGGGCACTCGAACATGCGGGAGGACCTGCTGTCGCCGAGGGCAATGAGCGACTTCATCGTGCGGATCGCCGACGAGTTGGGACTGGCGAAGCCACACATCGTGGGCCCGGACATCGGCACCAGCGCGGTGCTGTTCGCCGCGGCCCAGCACCCCGACCGCTTTCGCAGCGCCGTCGTGGGCAGCGGAGGCGCCTCGGCCCCACTGCAGCTGGCAGGCCCGTTGGATGAGTGGGTGCATGCCGAGGACCTTGCACCATACCGGGCACTCCACCCCAAGGACATCGTCACGATCGCCATCAGCAAGATCAAGGGCTACGACATGCCGGAGATCGTGCGCGAGGACTACATCGGGGCCTACGTGGGCCAGCGGATCGTCGACCAGATGGCATACCTCCGCGCCTACCGCGAGGACCTACCGGTCCTGCGCGATCTGCTGCCCGGCATCGAAATGCCTGTGCAGGTCATCGGCGGCCGCGACGACCACGTGGTGCCGGTTGAGAACGCCGAGTACCTGCACCGGCGCCTGCCCAACAGCAGGCTCGACATCGTCGACATCGGCCACTACGTCTGGGAACAGGCCCCGGAGGAATACGCCAGGATCGTCAATGACTGGTGGGCGGTGAACTGATCGACATCCCGAGGGAGCAGCAGATCGCGGAGTGCTGACATCACCAGGTGACAACGCGGTTGCACGACCGTAGCCGAGGCCGACCGTCTGGGGATCATGTACACGGTTCGATGAGACCACCATCCGCAACTTTGTTCATCATGACGCCGATCCTGCGCACAACGATGCCGCCGTGGAGCCGGCGGTACGAGACTTCCTCCGTGCCGCCTGACCGGGAGCCAGGCGGCACGGAGGAAGGGCGCTGCGGTCGGTCGACCTCGGCTGAGGCAGACCGAGGTTGCCCGGTTACAGCTTCGTCAGGGTCACGTTGGTGACGGTGGCCCGACCCTTCTGGAACCGCACCTTCAAGGTGACCGGCTTGTAACCGTCCTTGGCCACGATCGCCGTGAGCGGGCTGTTGCCGGCGTCGAGCCACAGGCCGTAACCACCATTGGCGTCCGTGAACAGGGTGTACTGGGAGCTGGACGAGTCGAGCTCGACCGTTGCTCCGCTGATCGGTGCGGTGCCGCCGGTGTCGGTCGTCCCGAGCACGGTGCCGGAGACCTTGCCCCACGTCTTGGGCGGGGCCACGGTCAGCGCGACCGGGACCTTCCCCGTGACGTACGGCGTGTCGGCGCCCACCGACAGATAGGCCGTGTAGACGCCAGGCTGGGACACCTCGGGCACCGAGGCGTTCAGCGTGACGACCACGGTCGTGCTCTGGCCGGGCTGCAGGGTGAACTTCTGGGCGTCGGTGCTCATCCAGGTGACGTCGACCGGCTCTTCCTGGTCGTAACCGGCGAGCCGCTGCACGGCCGGGGTCAGAGTTCCGTTGCCCAGCTCACCGCCGACCTTGTAGAAGCCCAGTGCGCCGCCGGCCTTGGCGCCGGCCTGATCGGCGTTCGCCAGAGCGGTCCATCTGTTGCTGGACTGGTCGTAGGCAAAGGACTGGTTGGTGGCTTCCTGCGCGCCGAGTGACTCGGTGACACCGGTGGACACGACCAGCTGGCCGTTGGCGGCGGCGTAGGCCGAGCCCCACAGTGGGATCGGCAGGTCCGCGATCTTCGACCAGGTGTTGGCGGCGGGGTCGAACTTGTACGCGTGCCGGCTGGCGCCGCCCTGCGAGGAGGTGCCGCCTGCGCAGTAGAGCTCGCCCTGGATGCCGGCGCAGGACTCCCAGGAGATTGGCTCCGGGTACGCGGCGAGCTGGGTCCAGCTGCCTGCGGCCGGATCGTAGGCCTCGACGTCGGTCATGCCGCAGGCGAAGCCGCTGCAGCCGCCGACCGTGTACAGCTTGCCGTTCAGCACGGCGCTTCCGGCGCTGAAGCGCGGGTCGGGGTCGGTCGAACTGCCGGTGCTCCAGGTGTTGGTGGTGGTGTTGTAGATCTCGAGCTTGGGATCGTTTCCGCCACCGGGTCCGGCTCCGCCGGTGATGTAGAGCTTGCCATTGATGAACCCGTGGGCCGCGCCCTCGCGAGCGTCGGTCGCGCTGGCGAGTTTGGTCCAGGTCCCGGCCACCGGGTCAAGGACGTACAGAGCCGAGCTGTCCTTGCCGTTCCCCCCGTAGCCGAGAGCGGAATAGATCTTGCCGCGGTAGCTGTCGACGGAACCCGAGGCGCTGTTGACGGGCAGGTTGGGGGCAGCCTCCCAGACGCCGCTTCCGGTGCCGTCCTGCTGCGCGACCGTGGAACCGGACGTGTCGCTCTTGGTCACCGAGGGGAGCGGGGAGAATGTGCCCTTGATGAGTTGCAGGGGCGCGCCCTTGACAGTGGCGATCGCCATGCCGTCGGGGTGCTCACCAAGCGTGACGGACGCAGGCAGGCCGCCGGTGTTGGTGATCTTCAGGTTCTGTGTGCTCCTGCCGCCCCAGGCCACCGAAGAGCTGATCGAAGCCGTGCTGGAGATCTGACCGGCCTGGAGGACGAAAGGGGTGTTCACCACGGTGTCGGCGCCCACCTCCACAGCCTTGTCCAGTGTGCCGTAGCGCCACTTCTCCGCGGTGAGCTTGACGGATCCCGCCGGCGAGAACAGGTGATAGAAGCCGTCGCCGAGGCCGGGGTCGTCAGGTGTGGCGGCAGCGATGGCACGAACCGTTGACGAGCCATCGGCCGTCACCGTGGCGCCGACGAGTCCATGACCGGTGTTGGCGTCGGTCACGGTACCGGTGACCAGGCCGCCGGGAACCGGAGCGAAGTCGCGCTGGCCGACGAAGACATTGTCCAGAGCCCATGAGCCGAACGTGGTGTTGAAGTGGAAACGGACCTGTACGGCAGGTTTGTCGGCATAGCCGGTGAGTGGCAGGACGATCTTTCCGTTCGTGAAGGCCGACGACCAGATGGTCTGCCAGTTCTGGCCGCCGTCGTCGCTGACCTGTGCCGAGACCGCGTCCGCGTTGATGGTTGCGACGTCGGTGTCAAAGGTCAGTTCGGGGTTCGACGCGTTGCTGAGGTCGTACACCGGGGACGTCAAGTACGTGTCCTGCTGCTCGTACCCGTAGACGTCCGTGCGTGCCGTGGCGAAACCGCCACTGCCTCCGGTGGTGTTGCCATAGGAGCCCGGGTCGTCGAACTCCCAGCCATGGGTGGTGCCGTCGGCGCTGACCACACTCCAGCCGTCGGGCGTGGAAGTCGAGTCGAAGGGCTCAGTCCGGCCGGTCTCTTTGAGCTGGTACCCGTCGGCGTCGGCGTCCCAGACGTCCACGGTGGACGGTACCTCGACGCTCAGTGGCGTTGTGCCGACCTCGATCGTCTTGGTGGCGGTCTGGTAGCCGGTGTACGCGGGGTTGACGCGCAGCTTGTAGGACGCGTTCTGCGGCAGCTTCAGGGAGAACGCGCCGGTCACCGGGTCGGTCCAGGTCGGCGCACCCGGAACACCCAGGGCGGAGACCGTGGCGTAGAGGGGCCAGCCGTGACCGGAACCGTCCACGACCTTGCCGGAGACCGTGACACTGGGGACCGGGGTCAGAACGACGTCCTCGGTGAGGTTCGCGCCGTCGGCGAGGTCCACTCCGGTGACGGTGCGGGATGCGTAGCCGTATGCCGCGACCGTGATGTCGTAATGGCCGGCCGGTGCGACCAGCGAGTAGGTGCCATCGGCCCGGGTGTAGGCGGACGCCGAACCGGCGGTGACCAGCGCGCGCGACACGGCGGCGCCGGTGGTGCCGTCGGTGACCTTGCCGGTGATCTGGCCATGCGGGCCGCTGCGGAAGGCCGTCAGGCCGTTGGGCGTGCCCAGGCCGGTGGGACCGTCGTAGCCGGGGCCGGCGGTGCACAGGTAGTCCGGGGAGCAGGTGCCGTTGTTCCCTGCGGTCACATCGTTGATGGCCTTGGTCGCCGCGTACGGGTAGGCGTTGGGGTAACTGCCGGCCGTGGGCGTGCCCGCATCGGCGTAGACGCCGGCGATGATCGGCGAGGACACACTGGTGCCGCCGAAGACTGCCCAGCCGCCTCCGCCGTAGGTCTGGTAGACCGCGACACCGGTAGCCGGGTCGGCGACCGCCGAGACGTCGGCCACGGTGCGGTTGGCGCAGCCCGAGTCGGTCTGGAAGGCGGGCTTGGGCTCATAGATCGAACAGCCGGAACCGGCGCCGCTCCCGTCGTTGCCCTTCCACACGGACTCCTTCCAGCCGCGCTGGGCGCTCGAGTCACGCACCAGCGAGGTGCCACCGACGGCGGTGACATGGCTGGAGGCCGCGGGATATGTCACGCCGTAGGCGAAGTCGCCGGAGGAAGCCACCACCGCGACGCCTGGGTGGTCATAGTGCGCGTCCCAGGAGAGCTCCTCGCCGACCTCACCACTGCCGGGGTCGGAGCTGTAGGCCGAGCCGTAGGAGTTGGAGACGTACTTGGCGCCGAGGGCGACCGCTTCGTCGACGCTGGCGCCCAGGTCGTCGATGCTGGGCGAGTCGGCCTCGACGAGCAGGATGTGCGCGTTGGGCGCGATCGCGGAGACCATTTCGAGGTCGAGCGCGATCTCCCCTGCCCAGCTCGGGTCGGGCGTCGGGTAGTGGGTGCCGCCGCGCTGGTCGACTTTGGAGAAGCAGCCGTTGTCGGTGGTGCAGTCGGGAAGCCCGTACTGCTTGCGGTAGACGGCGAGGTCAGCCTCGGCGGTAGGGTCGTCGTCGGCGTCGACGATCGCGATGGTCTGTCCGGCACCGCCGTCGGACGGAAGGTTGTAGGCGCTCCACAGGTCGGCGGGGCCGTAACCGTTGGGAGTGGCTGTCTGCGCCAGCCTCTTGACGGCCTTGATGTCGGTGCGGCGCTCTGCGAAGCAGCTGAACTCGCCCGGCTTTGCGGCGGCGCAGGTGTGCTCCACGCGGATGGTGCTGCTCGGCGCGGTGGAGTCGGCTGACGGCGTCACCGCTTGCGCCGGGGTTTGTATGCCCAGGACCGCCACCGCGACGCTGCTGAGCACAGCCAGGCCGGCGGAGACGCTCCGCCCTCTGCGCGGACTGTTTCTGATGGTGTGCAAAACGGCGAGCGCAGTGCCGGACACCGCGGTGAGTAGCGAAGCAGCGGGAAGGCCCGCCGCCCGCCATCGTCTTGGGTCGTTCATTTGGGAACCCTCCGGTCCAGAACCACACGACTGCGGCCGCGGCGGTAGCTGTCCAGTGCCGGCGAGCCCGGCACATGGGCGTGGGACGGATCGAAGCCCGTGCTGGTCGCGACGGTTTTCGCGGGCGGTGCGGCGGCCTCCTGCTGAGCGGCTGTCGCAGAGCCGCCCCCGCGGTTGCGCTGGATGCGCACTCGCGCCTCCTTCCCAAGATCGCTGTGTTTTTCGTCACGCTGGCACGCCGTGAAGTCCGCTGGAAGGGAGCATGGGCGGGTAGTTCGCGTCAGTGTCGTGAATACGGTGGTGATGGGAAGTGCTGGAAGCGCTGGGGCTGACACCGGGACAACAGGAGGTCTACCTGGGCCTCCTGGACGGTGGCCCCGCCACGGCCGCCGAAATCCGCGCCCGCGTGGCGTGCGCGGGGGTGACTGCGTCGCTCACGGCGCTGGAGACGAAAGGGCTGGTCTCCCGGCTGCCGGGCCGCCCCGTACGGTACCAACCCGCGCGCCCTGACATGGCGATGGAAGTGCTGGTCCGCTCCCAAGAGCAGGCGCTGCAGCAAGTACGGGTGCTCGCCGCCGGGCTGATGGAGCGTTACCGCGCCGGGCAGAAGGCGGTGAGCCCCGACGAGATCGTCGAGACCGTCACCACCCGCGAGGGCATCGTGCAGCGACTCGCCCAGCTCCAGCGCAGCGCCATTCAGCAGGTCAGCATTTTCGACCGGCCCCCGTACATCCAGGGCCTCGGGACCAACGGCATCGAGTCAGAGCTGTTGCCGACGGGAGTGCGGTACCGCTGCGTCTACGACCGGTCCGGGCTCGAACTGCCGGGCAGACTGGCCGCGATCCGCGAACTGGTGGCGAGCGGCGAGGAGGCGCGGGTGACGACCGGGGTTCCGGTCAAGATGTTCATCGCCGACGACCGGATCGGGCTGATCTCTCTGGAGCGCTCCCCGACCAGCGACAGTGCGCTGATTATTCATCAATCCTCGCTACTGGACACCTTGATCGCTCTGTTCCAGCGGGCGTGGGCGGACGCGGTGCCGATCCGGTTCGGTCCGCCGGGCGCCGCGCCGACGCCGGACAAGACACACCACGGCACCCTGCTCGGCCTGCTGGCCGCCGGCCTGACGGACGAGGCGATAGCTCGGCATATGGGTTGGCACCCCCGGACCGCCCAGCGCCGCGTCCGCGACCTCATGGTTGAACTCGGAGCGCAGACCCGCTTCCAGGCAGGTCTGCAGGCCGCTCGCCGGGGCTGGCTGTAGGCGCTCGCCTGACGTAGTAGGCGTCGTCGTCACTGTTCCATGCGGACGCTGTCGGCTCGGGCCACCTACGCGTCCTGCCGAACGGAGTGGTACTCAACGCTGAGGTCAGGAACCGCTCAATGGCAGGGGTTCGTGAACCGCGCCTGACGGCACCTGGTGACGGCAACGGGGACGTACGACGAGGCACGAGGCAGTAAGTCAGCGGACTGGGACCGGCCATGGGGAGGGGCCCCACTGTTGCGCCTACACCTGCGGGGATGAACTCCTATAGCGGGTGTCGCAGGTTCGAATCCTGCCGGGGGCTCCAGCCAAAAGGCCACGGACCGATCATGGTCCGGGGCCTTTGACGGCACCAACCGGACGGCCGTTCCTCGTCGCGAAGACATAGCCGTCCTCCGTCCAGGCGACGCCCGTGCGTGCCAGGGGTGCCGGCGCAGCGGTGCGATGCACAGGGCAGGCATCGGAACAGTACCCGGTTGTTCACGTCCACGTCCGACCAGCGCAGGCTCACCATCCGCTGGCTTCCTTCGGCCGCCGGGTCTGCGCGGCGGCCGAAGCGGTGCGCGGGGAGCGGTCAGAGGGCCGGGACGTCCGGGAGCCCGAACATCGAGGGGTTGCTGCGGATCTTCTCGCGCAGGTCCACCGGTGTCGTGTCCGGCTCGGTGGTCCAGGCGTAGATCGGCTCGGCGAGCTCCGGGTTGACGAAGTACATCAGCGCGGTGCGGTTGGTCAGGTGCAGGTTGCGCACCTGGTGGTAGAGCGCCGGGATCCGGCCGCCGGTCAGGTCGGCGAACACCGAGCCCGGCATCAGGAGCACCTCGTCGGCCGCGGTCTGCATTGGGCAGGCCTCGCCGTTCAGCCACAGTTCCAGGCCGGGTGCGGTGGTGTGAATCACCGTGACCAGGTGGCCGTCCTCGTGCTTGTCCTGCAGCAGGTCGCGGTCGGAGTCCGCCGTCGCGTAGTTGTTGAGCTGCAGGTAGGAGGCCGCCTCGAACGGAAGCGCCTTGTGACCGCCGAGTTGTGCGGCCACCTCGCCGACGGCGTCCGCGACGAACGCGGACAGGTACGCACGCCAGGCCAGCAGTGCCTCGGTCAACTCCGCTATCTCGGCGGAGTTCGGGATCAGGTCGAGCCGGTCGTGCCAGAGGGTGAAGCAGTCGTTGAGGTCCGGGCGCTCCACGCTGACCGAGAACTCGCGGCCCAGCGGGCGGTAGCCGAAGTTGAAGTCCGCGGCGACGTAGCGCTCCTTTTCGCCGACCGGTCGGCCGAAGAACTGCCGGCTCTCGCCGAGTACTCGGTGCAACAGGCTTTCTCCGCCGTCGCGGAGGGTGATTCGGGCGTAGCCGTCGCGCAGCAGATCGCCGGCAGCTTGCGTGGCAGTGGTGAGCATGGTGCTTCTCTATCTGTATCTGGGTGCCTGAGCGGGCATCGGGGAATCGACGGAACGTCACTGGACAGCCACCGACGGCCGAGGCCTGCGGATCGCGACAAGTCCGTGCCGTGACGGCGACAAGCCGCCGAGCACTCGCACGGCGGGCCATGGCGACGGAGGCACCGGCAACCCCGCACGGCGTCACGGGCAGGGGTGAGGGCACGCCCGGGGCAGTGCGCGTCGGGTGAGACGACCGGGGCGGGTCGGCGTTCGCGATACGGCGCCCGCGCGCACATGGAAGGACAACCCGTGACGGCAGGGAGCCGACACTGGCGAAGGCACGCGGACAGACAGGCCAGGCTCGTTGAGTTGCCGCTCGCAGGAAGGACTCCGAACGGAACACAACTGGGCTCTGCCACAGTGAAGTTGGATTTACAGCACCGCTACGGGCTCAGGTGCGGGAGACAGCCTGAGCGAGAGCGGGTCGGGTACTCGGACTACTGCCGGGACACATCCCGACTGCCTCCTCTCGTGACCGCGCACCTCGGTGCGCTCGTTCGCGCGGACGACGGCATCGCCGCCCGCCCCGGGGCAGCACGGAGTCCTTCCCGGACCACGGCCGCACTTGGCCGACACCCTCCACGCAGGCGTTTCAGCACTGCGCGGCGTATCCCCACCCGTCCTGGGCGGGAAGCCACGGCCACCCCTTGATCCGGGGGGACCTGTCCTGAACCTGGGCGTCCCTCGACGTCGTCGGGTCAGTGGGTTGTAGCCGCACAGACGCCTCACCGAACGAGGTGTCGCGCCGGACAGTATGGCGCAGGCTCGAAGCGCCCTGTCAACTACGGAATCTCCTGTGCACCGGTGGCACCCCACGGCCAGTGACCTGCGCGTATGGGTGTCGTCAAAGACAAGCGGAATTCCATCATTCTCGTGTCAAGGCCGGCGTGAGCAGCGGATGCGGGGGTGTACTCGAACAGTGCGGGGACGGCTTCCCCCGCCCCGTGCCCAGGAGAGGAAGCGATCGGCGATGACAGCATCAGAGTCCACCACGGTCACACATCAGGGCGAGGACGCCCCTCACGCTCCCGAGACGGAAAGCGGCGAGCGCCACTCCCACGACTCGGAGTCCGGCACCGAGGAGCACAACCGCATGGCGGCTGTGCACTGCCACGTCGCCATGGACTATTCCGAGTAGCCCTCCTGGACCGCAGGGCCCGGGGATCCGACACCTCGCGAAACGTCATCGCCGCTGGTAGGAGCGGTGTCGGCTGGTCGGCTTGGAGCACTTCCTGGCGACCGTGGGCTACTCGCGGGGCAGTCGCTGAGGTGACTCGGTTGGTCAGCCTGCCATCGGGCGCTGCGGGGCCTACGCTCGCGTGAACCCGTGGCTCCGCTCCACTTTCGCCACATGCAGCGTGTAGCTCTCGTACCAATCGGTTTGCCCGCGCTTCTGCGCCGCGCGGTGCTCGGCGTTGGTCCGCCACTCCGTGAGGGCGTCGGCGTCGCGGAAGTACCCGACGGTGATGCCCAGCCCGCCAGGAGTCTGCGCGTGGTCCATCCCCAGGAACCCGGGGACGTCCTTCACCAGGTCTTCCATGCGTGCGTTGGTCTCGCTGTAGCCGCTCTGGTCCTGGCTTCGCACCGTGGTGAAGACAGCCACGTAGTAGGGGGGTTCAAAGGCCTCGACGGGCGCGACAGGCGCTTCCGAGTGATTGCTCATGGCGCCACCGTAAGGCGGGATGAGTCCGACGATCCAGCATCTTTCCCGAACCGGATACATGAGGGATCGGGCTCTTGACCAGAGCCGTCCGAGCTCTGCTTCAGCTCCCGGAAACGACCACGCGCCTACCGGCTCACAGAACGGCGCGAGGGACGGGGAACCAAGGCGAACACGGGGGGGGAGGGCATGCAAGCGCTGACGCTGAGCTACGTGCCAGAGAGCGACGACATCGCGGAATTGGCCGCGAGGTCACCCACACGGTGCCGCTCACGCAACCAAGCGTTGGTCAACTCAGAAGGTGTTACGCACACTTACGCCTGGTCGATGTTCAGTGAGCTGGTGGAGTACGACCGCCAGTATCTGCTGGGCCGTTGCAGGACCCCTGTCACGTGCCGAACCAGGCGCGGGCCGCGACGGTCAGGGCGCTGACGCCGGTGTCCAGGGTCGGCTGGATGACGGGGGCAAAGGTGGGGCTGTGGTTGACCAGTAACCTCAGCTCATGGCCGACATCACACCGCTCCGGCGTCGACTCGCAGCCACCGTGCTCATCGTCTGGCCGACGCTGTCACTTGCCGGATGGGGTCTGGCCCGCATCCTCGGAGGCCCGGAGGACCTCGCCGACTCCGCCGTGAGGGTGGCCGCGCTCATGGTCGCCGTGGCGGTGGTCATGAGGGTGCGCCAGTGGCGGAAACGCCACCGACCCGGGTAGGCGCTCCGTACAGCAGCGCAGCACAGCAACCACCGCGCCGGCAGCCGACCGTCACGGACCTCAGACGACCAGCTGACCAGCCGGCCAGACCTCAGCGACCGTCACGCCCTTGGTTCGCATCGAGGGGCGCGCACGTCGAGCGATGGCCTGAGTCGGCCATGGGGACTCCACCACTGCCACCGGCGCAGGCCATCGCTCCCTCCACCTGCCGCTACACGCGCGCGGGGGCCGATTCCGGTGCGGCGGCGGGCTCATGCTCGCCCTGGACGTCCGCCTTGGTCACCGCCAGGTAGCCGACCATCACCACGATCAGGGCAAGCAGGACCAGAGCCACCGGCCCGTCGCCGAGGCCGAGACCTCCGACGGAGCGGGGCTTTCCGAGGCCGTCGGCGATCGACGCCCCGAGCGGACGGGTGATCACGTAGGCGGCCCAGAAGCAGAACACAGGGTTCCAGCGCAGCCAGCGGTACCCCACCGCCGGGATGAGGATCAGCACCGCGAACACGGCCGCGGAGGTGAAGTAGCCCAGGTGCAGGGTGAAGGCGGTGAAGTCGCCCAGCGCGGTGCCCATGGCGAAGGTGGCGACCACGGTCGCCCAGTAGAACGCCTCACGGCGCGGGGAGTCGATGCTGTGGATCGACAGAGTGCCCTCGGTGCGACGCCACAGCCAGAACACGGCCAGCAGCAGCACCGCGTACAGCACGCTGGAGACGGTGTAGGGCACGCCGAGGGCCACGTGCATCACGTCAGCGGCCATCGTCCCGAAGATCCCGACCATGGCGACGGCGAACCAGTACGACCACGCCTGGTAGCGACCCTGGCGGAACTGGACCGCAAGCGCGACGAGGAAGGCGCCGAACCCGAGCACCACGGCGAGCTGCGGCACCATGACCTGGACGAGATAGTCCGAGGCCCCCTCCCCCAGCGCCGTCGACAACCCCTTTGCGATCCAGAAGGCGGCGACGATTCCGGGGACGCGAACCGCGCCTCGGAAGGCGCCTGCGGCAGTGCTGCCCGAACGGGCATGACGAGCGATCGAATTCACCCGGCAAGCCTACGGATCCGTCACTCCGTTTGTCTACACATTTGTAGACAGTTACCGTTGCGCAGACGAGCGGGTCACCCCCTCTGTGCTGCCACCCGTTGCACGTGAGGGGTTACGTGACGACCACCACGACGCCCGACAGCCTCCGGACGCCCTCTCGGGAGATGCTGAACAAGGTCCCCGAGGTCACGATCTGGTTCTGGGTCATCAAGATCTTGTGCACCACGGTCGGCGAAAGCTTCGCTGACTGGATCAACGTGAACCTCGGTGTCGGTCTGATCAGCACCGCATTGATCTTCACCGCCGTTCTGGCCGGCGTCCTGGGCTGGCAGCTCAGCACCAAACGCTACATCCCGTTCGTGTACTGGCTCACGGTGGTGGTGAGCGTGACCGGCACCCTTTACACCGACAGCCAAGGTGTTCCCCTCGCGCTGAGCGCCAGCGTGTTCGCCGGCGTTCTCGCTGTTGTCTTCGGGATCTGGTGCGCCCGCGAGCGGACCCTGTCGGTCCACAGCATCATCACTCGTCCCCGTGAACTCTTCTACTCGCTCGCGGTCCTGGTCACCTTCGCCCTCGGCACCGCGACCGGCGACTGGACCCTGGAGCTGACCGGCTGGACGGCGGGTGTCTCCGTGCTCCTTCCTCTCGGGTTGATCTTCGCGATCGTCGTCACGTGGCGCCTGGGCGCCAACGCGGTTCTCTCCTTATGGCTGGCCTACATCCTCACCCGCCCGCTCGGCGCCAACCTCGGTGACTGGCTCGGCTCGCCCAGCAGCGAGGGCGGTCTGGGCCTCGGCACCGCGGCAACCAGCGTGATCTTCCTCGTCGCGATCCTCACCACGGTCGTCTACCTCACGTTCAGCCGCAGCGATGTCATCGAGGCCTCCGACCCGACCCCACGGGCGGTGAACCCGGCGCGTGAGCGGATCATGCTCGGTTACTACGCCGTCGTAGCGGTCGCGACTGCGGCGCTTCCCGTCTGGGCACACCAACAACCCCACGTGGCGGCGGCCGGCGAAAATGGCACCCCAGCACCCGCAACCGCCCATCTCACCCCGAAGCAGGCAACGTCACCGTTTCCTCCAGCCGAGATCGCAAAGTTCCGCACGATCGCAGCCGACACCCTGGTGAAGCTCAACTCGGGCGATCAGACGGCCGCGACCACCCGGGTGACCGACCTCGAGACCGCATGGGACGCCGACCAGCCCACCCTCGAGCCCAAGGACGAGCAGGCCTGGCACTTCCTCGACAGCGAAATCGACCATGTCCTGACCGCGCTACGCGCTCCGAACCCGGACGAGACCACCGAGGTCAAGGCACTCAACACCCTTTTCATCTCGCTCAGCTGACCGACCACCATGACCGACTGTCCCGGCGCCGGGGCAGCGGGCATCAACACCGTTACGTCCAGCCGGTCGTTGGTTCGTCAAGCCGCTTGTGGCAACCCGGCCCGCTCCGCACCCACAGCACCGGAGAGGTGACTGGCACGCCGAGCACAACTACCGGGTGTTGGGTGTGGCGGTGAGAGCGGGAGACGTCTACCGAGTGACCGTTCTCGGGCCGTCCCCAGGCCGTCCCCGAGCCGTGCGAGGTCGGCCGAGGGTGGCCAACAACGACAGAAGCCCACGGCATCCGAACTGGTCAGAGCCGTGGGCTTGTTCTGTCTCGCGGGTCAGCCCGATGGCCGATCAGTACACCGGCGCCTGATCAGAGCCGGGTTATCGGTCTCCTTGGCGTGTGCCACCAACGCCCCTTCCGTCCAGATGGGGACGTCGGGGATTGGTGTGAGGGAAGGGTCGGTCCTGGGGCCTCACTTGCAGGTGCCGCTGCCTGAGTCGCTGTACTGCAGCGCCGTGGAGTCGAAGCCGGGGCCGGGCAGGACGGGCTTGTAGTCCCAGCTGTAGCTGTGGGACTTGAGAGTGAGCTTCATGACGCCGAAGGCGCTGGCCTGGGCGGTGACCACATTGGAGTTGTCGTAGTTGCCCGGCGTGCCGGCGAGGGTGTCGATGGCCTCGCCGCCGGAACCGACGATGAACTCCGGGATGCCGTGGGTCGGGTCGGACTGCCCGGCCGGGTTCATCGGACGCAACCGGGCGTACGCGTGCTCGTGGCCGTTGAGGATGAGCGTGGCGTGGCGCTGGTAGAGAAGCTTCCACCATGCGTCGGTCGCAGCACCCTCGGTGCCGCCGGCGCCCGGCGCGGACGCGGGCACCGTGGCGGTCGAGGCCGCCGTGGCGCTGAAGGTCGGCTGGTGCCAGTACGCGATCGTGCACGGCCGCGTGTTGGTGGCCAGGTCCTGCGAGAGCCACTGGGTCTCCTGGCCGAGGAGGCCGTTGCCCGTCGTGGAGCAGTCGTGCTTGAACGTGTCGGAGTCGCACTCGGCGTTGAGCGAGATGATGTGCCAGTTGCCGAGGTTGTAGGAGTACCACCCCTGGTTGTCGGCGGTGTCGTCGCCGGCCTGGCCCTGGGTGTTCGGCGTGCCGGCCTGGTCGTGGCCGTTGAAGTAGCCGAAGTAGCCGACACCGTTCTGCCCGGCCTCGTTGTCGCCCTTCTTGGTGTACGGGTAGTACTCGTGGTTGCCCGGCGCCGGACGCTCGAGCATCTTCAGGCCGCCCCATGCCTGCTCGAAGGACTGCTCGAAGTCGGTCAGCTTGCCGACCTGGTACTGCTCGTCGCCCAGCAGTGCCACCGCATCGGGGTGCATGTCCGTGGCTTGCTTCGCCGTGGCGAACTCGGCGCTCATGCCGCCCAGAGTCGGGCTGCCGCACTTGAGCGACGTCGGAGTGGTGGCGTTCTCGGCGTCGTCGGGCTCGCAGGCGATGTCGCCGACAGTCGCCAGGGTGTACGACGCCGCACTGTGGTGGGCGTAGGGCCAGTCGTTGTCGCTCTGGTTCGCGGCGGCGACGGCGGTGCCGGTGACCGCGAGGACGATCAGACCGACAGCTGCGGCGGAGACCTTGGTGGCGCGTCTCATGTGCGTGTCCTTCCAACTGGAGGAGTGGCCAGGCACGTTAGGCAGTCGATCTGGCAGTTGCTACATACACGCTCTGACGACTCGGTGAACTCCGTCCGTGGCGGGGCGACTGCGCCAGCCCTCTGAGGCATGAGGCATGATTGGTCCTGGTCACCAAAGGTGTCCCACCACAGCGGGCGAGGGTCCACAGCTCGAACCTCCAGCGGATCAGGGACGCGACCAGGCCCCTCCTGGCAGCACCCATAGAGATCTGACCGGTGGAGAGCGTCCCCCTCGGCGACCCCGACAAGAGCGTGAACCAGTAGCAAACGACTGTCTGAGCCGTCACAGCAGAGCGTGTCGATGCGGTATACACACGGCACCGCCATCAACCCCCGTGTGAACAGCCGGGCCTGCCCTCCGGTGTCGAAGTACTCGATCGCCGTGCCCGCTTCTCGGTCAGCCGACGCTGGCGCCGCCGTCGACGCGCAAGGTCTGGCCGGTGATGAACGCGGCGTCTTCGGAGAGCAGGAAGCAGACTGCGGCGGCCAGTTCGCGGGGTTGACCCAGGCGACCGAGCGGAACACCGGCGACGTAGCGGGCTTCACCGGGCGATCCGGGCGGGTTGTGCTGGCGGAACAGTTCGGTTTCCGTCGGACCGGGAGCGACCGAGTTGACGGTGATTCCCTCGCCGGCGAGTTCGCCGGCCCAGGCGCGAGTGCAGAAGTCCAGCGCTGCCTTGGCGGCTCCGTACGAGGTTCGCTCGGGCAGGCCGAGGGTGACGAGGCTGGTGACGTTGACGATGCGACCCCAGCGCTGCTCGGCCATTCCGGGCAGAACTGCCTGGGTCAGTTGTACGGCGGTGCGGACGTTCAGGTCGTAGACGGTCAGCAGGTCGTTCAGGTCCACTTCGGGCAGCAGGGCGGGGCGGACGATCCCGACGTTGTTGACCAGGGCGTCGACGGTGCCGCGCTGCAGGATGTCGTCGAGGGTGCGCGCGGTGGCGGTGCGATCAGCGAGGTCCACGGTGTAGAACTCACCGGGGAATTCCTGTGGAGCGGAGCGGGCCAACCCGATCGGATGGTGGCCGTTGGCGTTCAAACGATCGGCCACCTCACGGCCGATGCCTCGTGACGCGCCGGAGATCAGCACTCTTCTGGAAGACACGGCTTCGGACTCCTCAGGGATTCGCGGGGCGGGGCCGAACCTGCGAGCCAATGCGCGGAGGTGAACTGGTTAAAGGGCCGTATCCCACGGTTGTCTGCGAGGCGGGACGTGCTGCGCCGGCACGCCGTGCTGCGTCGCGACGGGCCACGTCCCCTGTTGTGGTCCAGCCGTAAAGTTGTCCCTTCACATGCTGCGCTGCGGGACTCGCCTACATCCAGTCAGCGTACGCCGCACCCCATCTACTGGCAGGCCGGCCTCCGGGGCATTTTCACATTTACCAAAGAGGACGTCTTATTTCTCGGCCACCAGGTCCATACGCTCCTCGGCCTGGGTCAAACCGTCGTAGCTGTCGTCGCCACCGTTCTCCATGACACGCACCGCGACAGCCGTCTGGCGGCGCTGCCCGCGGTGGGCGTTGAGCATCGCGTTGCGCGCGGTGCCGAAGAGCCACGGACGTGGGTCCTCCGGCAGCCCGCTGCGACGACGCCACGCGGCGAGGAACGTCTCACCGACGATGTCGTCCACGTTCATCGGGTGAGCACGCCGGCGGACGAACCGCAGCACGTCCTCGTAGTGAGCGCGGTAGACATCGGTGAACTCGTCCTCGCTGTCGATGGCCATGGCTTCCTCTCGCTGCTTCCGTCCCTACGTGTCCACCACCCATGACGGTGCAACGCGAGAGTTCGAAGAAATTTGCGCCGGCCCCCAGCGACTCGGACAGGGTACGCGGCAGCCGAACGACAGAGGTCGTCCCAGGTCATCGGGGGCGTCCAAGACCGCCGCAGGTGACAGCCCAAGGCGCGTGACCGGTCTCAGCAGGGAGTGACCGTTCTCAGCGGAGATCGCTTACCGCCGAGTGATCACGAACGTGTTCCGCGAAGATCCCGGTCGGGCAGATGAAGGAGGGCCACGGGTACCTGGGACACCGGTCCATGCGACAACGACACCGCGGCAGCGCCGGCGACACTCAGCGCCTGATCACGAACGATCAAGGCCCAGTGCGTCTGGAAGACCCCGGATCCAGGTGGCTCGGTCCGGCTCGTGCGAGGCCACGCGCTCCAGCGCCTCGAGGAACCGCCGGCGCTCACCGGAAGCCATCCTGCTCAGCTCAGCAGCGATGCCTTCCAAGGTGCTCAATGCCATGTGCGAGTCGTGCCCGACCTGACCGAGATCCTCCAAGGTCGCCATCGCCGTCAGAAGAGCCTTGACCACTTCGTCTCCCTGAACCACAGCCTCACCCAGCGTCGACACGATTGATCAGGAGAGGATGCTGTCATCGCGGAGGCGCCCAGGACACCACCGGTGCCAAAGCTCCGTGACTCTCTTACACAGAGCTTTCAAGGTCAACCCCGATGTGCATGGACAGCGTTGGATCGCCTGAAGCGACAACTGGCCCAACTAGCCCTCGGCCACGAGGCAGTTGACGTGATGGGTTCCTTCCATCAGGGCGCGACCCACTACGGGGACACAGCCGCCGAATCGTAGCGAACCACCGGCACACCGTCCGCAGGGTGGTGGAGTCACCTACCCGCCCGCGTGTGCCACGAGCAGCGGCTGGAAGAAACCCGTCTCCTGCGGCATCCGCCACTCGGGGTCCACAAACCCCGCGTCGGTCACGAGGCCGGCCAGCCGGTCCCGACCGAGCGCCCAGTAGGCGGTCCGGCGGACCTTGACGCGCCATTCTCCGTCAGCCGGCAGCAGTTGGAAGTGCTCCAGGTCGTAGCGCTCGCCGTCCTCGTGCCAGTGCCAGAGCTGGAAGGTGACGGTCCGTTCTCCCCCGTCCGCGGACTGGTGGACCTGTGGAGGCGCTGAAACGGGGCGGTTACGCAGCAGGTCATCGTAGGGGCGGGTACTGAGCAGCAGCAGGCCGGCGGGACGCAGTACGCGGCGCATCTCCGCCAGGGCGGCGTGGACGTCCTGCTCCGTCAGCAGATGAGGCAGGGCGTTGTCGGCGCAGACGACGGTGTCGAACTGGGCATCGCGAAACGGCAGGCGTCGCATGTCGGCGGCGGCCGTGCGCAGCGTCACGTTCCGCTGAGCGGCTTCACCGGCAGCGCGCGTCGCGGCGCGGGTGCTGAGGTCCGTCCCGATGACGCGGTGCCCGCGCAACGCCAGGCCGATGGCCTGCGTGCCGATGCCGCAGGAGCAGTCGAGCACCGACGCGCGCTCGCGGCCGATCAGACCGTCGAGGGCCTCTCCCTGCCGACGCATGCTTGCGTCCCAGTCTGCGTAGATCAGATGGTAGTCATCGGCCAGCTCGTCATAGAAATGTGCCACCGAGGTCCGCATGTCCTGAGGCTATTGGGCGTGAGGCCCAGCGCAAGGTCCCGGGCTGATTACGGTCCGGGCCCTGACGCGAGCGACGCCGGTGGTCACTGACGACTGGATGACGTCAGTCTGAGCCCGGCTGCGGAGGCCGTACTCCCCGACTTCACCGGCCCGTACGAGACGCGCCGCCGAACCGGATGCGAAGAGCGCAGGCGCCGTACCCCCGACGGCATTGCGCACCTCGTCAGCGTCACCGACGCCGCAACTCGGAGACACCCCCCGAGGGCAACCGGGCACCGCTACGGGCTACGGCGTCTCGTCGGGCCGCACCGTGATGTGGTCGGGCTCCAGTTCCAGCAGGACGCGCTCGCGGATCTCCAGGGCCTGGGTGAAGTCACGCGGCAGTTGGAGGCGGCCGGCGCGGTCCACGGTGGCGTACTCGCGGGCCGTGGTCGTGGTGCGCCCCTGGTCGTCGGTGGTGGTGCGGCGCAGGACCTCCGAGGCCGTGCGGCCGTCGCGGATGGCGACGGTGCGGTCGACCGCGGAGGCGACGGCGGTGTCGTGGGTGACCAGGACGACCGTCGTGCCGAGTTCCTCGTTGACGGTGCGGAAGGTGGCGAAGACCTGCTCGGCGGTGGCGGAGTCGAGCTGGCCCGTGGGCTCGTCGGCGAGGACCAGGGCCGGGTGGTTGGCCAGCGCCACGGCGATGGCGGTGCGCTGCTGCTCGCCGCCCGACATCTGATCCGGACGCCGGTCGCGGCAGTGGGCCACGCCGGTCATCTCCAGAAGCTCAGCGGTGCGGTCGGCGCGCTGCCGCCTGCCCTTGACGATGCCGCCGAGGCGCATGGGCAAGGCCACGTTCTGGGCGGCCGTGAGGTAGGGCAGCAGGTTGCGCGCCGTCTGCTGCCAGACGAAGCCCACCACTTCGCGCCGGTAGCGCAGCCGGGAGCTGCTGTCCATGGCCAGCAGGTCGAAGCCCGCGACCGAGGCGCCGCCCGCGGTGGGGACGTCCAGGCCCGCCAGGATGTTCAGGAGCGTGGACTTGCCGCTGCCCGAAGCGCCGACCAGGGCCATGAGTTCGCCCTTCGCGACCAGCAGGTCCAGCCCCTGCAGGGCCTGCACCTCCCCTCCCTGGCCGGCGAAGATGCGCACGAGGCGGTCGCACACGATCAGCGCGTCGTGGCCGTGAGCGGGTTGCTCCCGCTGCTGCGCGACGCGCCGCTCCAGGTCGGCGAGCGTGAGCTCGTCCGGCGCCGCCGAGGTCTGTTCCGTCATGTCTGGTCCCCCATCCTCAGGTTCGCGCCTTCGCCGCGCCGTCCGGTCAGCCACGCCTGGGCCGCGAGCACGGCGCACGCCACGGCCAGCAGTCCCGCCGACGGCAGGACGAGTGCGAGCGGGTCGGTGTCCAGCACCACCGCCGGCACATCGGCCATCGGCGGCCGGCTGGTGAAGGCCAGAGCGGTCAGGTCGACCCCGGGCCGCAGCAGCGGGACCACGGCGAGACCGGTGAGCATGCCGCCGACCGCCCCGAGCAGGATCTGCGGCAGCATGTCGAGCACGGCGAGCCACTGACGCTGGCGCGCCTGCATGCCCATGGTGCGCAGCCGGGCCAGCGCGGTACGGCGCTGCGGTGAGCTCTGCAACAGGAAGAGCAGCAGGGCCAGGGCGCAGTAGCCGCCGCCAGCCGCGACCACCGCCAGATACACGCGCTGGGCACCGGACTGGAGCGCGGTGGCCTTCAGAGCCGCCCGCTCCTGTGACCGAAGCTTGACGGTCAGTCGGGCCGACGCCTGGTGAGCGGTGGTGCGCAGGGCCGTGCCGTCGACGTGGTCGCCGGTCACGTACAGCGCCGTGGGGTCCAGAGCGGACGCCTCCAGCCAGTCGGGATGGGCACGTGCCACGGCCTTCGTCGACACGATGACGAAGTTCCGGCCGTCCGGCACCACGGCGGCGGCGTCCCTTGTCGCCACAGCCCGCACGTCGAAGGGGCCGGCGGACGTCTGCATGGTGATCGGGTCGCGGCCGAACTCCGTTGCCAGCCGTGGGGACACCACCGCTGCGAGCGCGCCCGCACGGCGACCGTCCAGCACCGCCGCCGGGAAGTGGCCGTCCACGCCCGTCACCGCGGCGAGCCGCGCATAGGACCCGGGGTCCACCATGAGCAGGTCGTACGTGATCCCACCGCGCTCCGTGTGCTGATCGGCATCGATGCGGACGGCCGCCACGTCGCGCACGCCGCCGAGGCGGTGGACGCGTTCCGCAAGACCGGACGGCAGGGCGGCCGGCGCCTCGATGCTGGCGTCCGCGCCGACGGCCGCGAGGGCCGCCCGGTCCCGCCCGGCGGCCACCCCGGACAGGACCGCACCGCCGAACGAGGTCACGGTGAGCGCCACCAGGACGGCGAGCAGCGGCAGCGTGGCCGTGGCGGGAGCACGGCCGGCGCGCGCCACGCCCAGGGGGAGGACCGCTCCCCGGAGGCGAGCCGCGGGCCGGGCGAGCAGCCGTAGCGGCAGCGGATACAGCCGGAGCAGCACCACTGCGGCGACCACCGCGACGAGGACGGGAGCGGCCGCGGTGAGCAGGTCGAGACCGCCGTCCGCCGTACCGCGGCGGCGCAGCGCCAGCACGGCGCCGGTCACGACGAGGACGACGGTCAGCTCGGCCACGGTGCGGCGCCGCGAGGGGCGGGCGCGCACGAGGTCCTCCGGCTCGCCCGGGCGCACGGCGCGGACGGAGAGCAGGGCACGTAGGGGCGGAGCCAGCGACGCGACGGCCGCGACCCCACTCGCCGCCCATACGGCGGCCGTGGAGCGCTGCGTCGGAATCAGCAGCAGGGCGAGGACCAGTCCGGCGGCCGCGGACGGCACCGCCGTGAGGGTGCTCTCACCGAGCAGACGCACCGCCAGGCCGCGCAGGCCCGCTCCGCGGGCGCGCATCAGCGTCAGCTCCGTGCGCCGCCGGGCGGCGGCCAGTTCGCCGGCCATGAGAAGCACGATGACGGCGACCGTCCCGACGCCGACCGCCGCGACCATGATCAATGGCTCGGTGGCAGCCCGTTCCCTTCCGAACGGCTCCACGAGGGTGGCCAGACCCTCCTCCTGGACGGTGAACCCGCGCAGCCCGGTCAGTTGCTGGAGCCGCGCGGCCTGCGGGCCGCTGGTGAGCGAGGTGACACGGTCCACCACGGCGGAGGCGTTGCGCGCGGTCAGGGCGTCGGTGTCGGCGGGGTGGTGCCAGTAGGTGGTGACGCCTTCGTGCAGGCCGAGTAGGGCGCTCGCGGCCCTTTGGTCGACGAGGGCGGTGAAGTGCCAGTAGAACTCGGGGTCCTGGCGGGGCTTGCCGGGCACAGTGGACAGCTTCGGCGCCTGGAGGTCCGGCTCCGCGTTCCAGTAGGAGGCCTCGGCGTGTTGGGGCCGGACGACGCCCGTGATCCGCACCGTCAGCTTGGCTCCGCCCGCTTCGGCGAGATGGACCACGGAACCCGTGCGCAGACGCATGATGTGCGCCGTGCGCTCGGTGACGGCCGCCTCGACGCTGCCGGCGCCGGAGCCCGGCCGGGGCAGTCGTCCGTCCACGACGCGCGTGAAGCGGTCGAGGTCCGGTTGGGCGACGAGGGTGGCCTGCGGGTCGATGTGCCGGATCGGCCGGGGCAGGTACGGATCCGTGGCGGGCACGGCCTGAGCCGTCCGCACGCCGTAGACGGTCTGCCGCCCGTCCAGAGCGAGGGGCGGGCGTACGACGCTCTGGAACGTCGATTCGGTCGAGGCCAGGGACCGGGGGGTGACGAGGGACCTGGCGTCGTAGGGGAAGGACAGCCACGACACGTCCAGCGACGCCGTGACGCTGCGATGGGCCACGCTCGCCCGCGCCACGATGTCGCGCAGGGCGGAGTCCTCCTGGACGTCGATCGCGCGGGGCAGCGCCGCCGCGAGGAACGCGGTGACCAGAACCAGCAGCGACAAGGCCAGCGTGGCGCCGGGTGCCGCGCGCAGACGGGTGCGTATCCAGGGGGCGTCGGCCGAGGGTGCGGTGCCGGTGGGCGCGGTGCCGCTTCCGGCGTACGTGGGCCGGCGGCGCGGGAGGGCGGGCATGTCATTCACCTCCCTGGCGGCGCAGGGCCTGGGCCGGTTCGCCGGACCGCAGGGCCGTCAGTACGACCACGAGCAGCGGTACCGCCGTCACCGCGATCAGCAGCCGTGCCACCGGGCCCGCGGGCAGCTCGACACGGAGGGCCGGGAGCGGACGGGCCGCCTGCGCCGTGAGGACGATCAGCGGTACGACGAGGCGCGTGAGCAGAACGCCCAAGGCCACGCCCACGGCCACCGCGACGGCCAGCAGCAGCCCCTGCTCGGCGGCGGCCCCACGGGCCAGCGAGCGCCGGGAGGCGCCCAGGGCCCGCAGTACCGCCTGTTCGTCCGCACGCTCCCGGTACGCGCCGACCGCCGCGACGGCGCAGCCCACGGCGGCCAGCACCGCCGCGGCCACCACCGCTGCCGGGAGGCCCGCCTGCGGGCCCGCACCGAGCGGGTCGGCCTTGAGTCTCTCCCGCTCCTCGTCCTGGACGAGCACGGAGGCGGCATCGGCACGGCCGCGCAGCACCGTCGCCACACGGGAGGCGGCGCCGTGGTCCGTGGCGAGCCACCACTCGTCGGGCTGCAGCACCACCCCGCCGTGATCCGCCAGGGCCCGGTTCACGGCGCGCAGGTCGAGCAGCAGGGCACCGCCGTCATCGGTGGCCGGCGGCACGACCGTGGGCAGGGCGCGTACGGCCGCGGTGACGCGGACCGTCAGCGTCGTACTGCCCAGGTTGACGTCCGCCGTCTGGCCCACATGCGTACCCGTGGCGCGGAGGAAGGCATCGGTGGCGAGCGCGGCCGGTACGGGGACGGCGGCGGTGTCGGCCCGCAGGACGAGCTCTCCGGTCATGACCCCACTCGGATCCTGCGGCGACGACTCGTGCCCGGTGCCGTATCTGACGGAGAGCGGGGCCGCGGCGGTGGAGCGGGACGCCGTGGCCCGCGGCGCGGAGGCACCCGGGATAGGGGTCAGCACGCGGGCGCCCCAGACGGCACCGGCCGGCACCGGGACGGCGCGTGTGCGTCCGTCGGTCAGGACGGCGTTGAGTCCGGTGACCGTCAGACGGTGCTCCTCGGCGTGTCGCGGAAGGCGGTAGCCGGCGTTGATGCCGGTCAGCCGCAGCGGGCCGGCGGGGGCAGCGCCCTGGGCCCGGCCGGACTCGGCGGCGAAGTCCGCCGTCAGCACGTGCGGGCGGCCGTCGGGGGGCAGCGTGCCGAGGGGGAAGGTGTACGGGACGCCGTACCGGTCCGTGACGGTGGCGATGAGACGCGGGGCGACCGTGCTCCGAGGCGAGGTGCCTGCCGGGCCGAGCACCTCGAGGCGCGCGGTGATCCTCAGCCGGCCGGCGTTCTCCGGCAGTACGAAGCCCGCAGATCTGCCCTGCGCCTGCGCACCGGAGTGGAGGGGCCCGAGCAGCCGGCGCGGTGAGCGGTCCGCCAGGTCGTCGCGCCAGTGGAGCACCCCGGCCGCGGCCTCGGTGTCCATGGCCAGCACGGTGGCGTCGCGGTCCTGGGGCAGGGAGACCTGGGTGCGGACAGCGGGGGCGGCGGCCACGACGCCGGGAACGCCGTCGTAGACCCCACCCTGGGCGAAGGACGGGGTGGACGAGTCGGCCACGCGGAGGTCCGCGCCGACCGCGAAGTCGGCTTGATCGCGCTGGGAACGCGCCCAGCTGGCGTACTCGCCGGTCGCGAACACCCCCATCGCCACGGCGAGCACCACCAGCAGCACCGGGCCCGCTCCCCGTCCGGGCCGGCGGGACAGCTGCCAGCCGGTGAGCGCCGTCGCCAGTCCGCGAGTGCCGGCGGCCCGCCGCTCACCGAGCCGGGCCGCGAGCGGCAGCAGCCGCAGGGCCAGCACCGCGCCCGCGCACAGGCAGAGCGCCGGCGCGGCCACGAGCACCGGATCGACCCCCAGGGCGCCGCCCGTGTCGACCGTCAGGACTCCGGAGCCCGAAGCGCGGCGGGACAGCTGCCAGTAGGCCAGCACCGCGACGACGACGAGCGCCACGTCGGCCCCGGCCTTCACGATCCCGGGCAGCTTGTCCCGGCGCCGGCCGGTGTTCCGCTCATCGACGTACGTGCCGGAGCGGCGCAGCGCCGGGCCCACGACGGCGAGCGCGCAGACCAGCGCGGTGACGGCGGCCACGGTCCAGGTCCCGGCCGGTGAGCCGTCGAGCCGCACCTGCGCGCGGGCCAGCGGGCCGTGGCCGGCCAGCAACCGCAGCAGCGGGCCCGCGAGCAGGGGCGCCACCACGACCCCGGGCAGCGCGAGCAGCAGGGCTTCGACCGCCGCGAGCCCCGCCACGCGGGCGCGGGAGGCGCCACGGGCCCGCAGCTGCGCGATCTCGCCTGCCCGCTCCCCGGCGAGCAGGCCGGCCACCAGGAGCAGTGCGAAGGCAGCCAGGAGCACCACCTGCAGCGTGCTGATCAACACCGTGGACCGGCTCACCAGGAGCGTGCGGCGCAGGTCCGTCAGCAGATCCGGCAACTCGCTGTGGGCTCTGACGGATCCGTTCGTCGACCGATTCAGGTCATGCAGCGTCTGCTGCATGCTGTGCCGCAGACGGTCCATGCGCGCCGTGGTCATGGCGGAGAAGTCCGCGCGGGCCTGCCAGGACATGTGGTCCGGTGCGACGGCCCCGGAGGTGAAGGCGCCGGGGTCCGCAAGCATCGGGCCGTACGTGGTGAACGACAGCGTCCGCACACCCCGGCCGCTCAGCGGGTCGAGCCGCCAGTACAGGTCGGTGCGGTCGACCGGCCGGTACAAGCCCGTCACCCGTACGTGCAGCGGCCGGCCGTCGCGCCGGTCGCTGAGGGTGATGCGGTCCCCGGTGTGCAGGCCCAGCGCCCGGGCGGCCTGTTCGGGCAGGGCGACGGGAACCGGGCGTCCGGCCTCGGGCGGGCCGGGACGGGTTCCGCCGGTCAGCGTGACCCGCGAGGGGTCGAGGGTGGCCAGCAGCGTCAGATCGGGGTCGGCGTCAGGGGAGGTGCCGACTGCGCGGGGCAGGCCGTAGGAAGCGGACTGGATGCTGGCGGCCACCCGTACCGGCATGCTGTCGAAGGCTGCAGGAACGGTCCTGCGCACGGCTGTGTCGAGTGCGGCCCGGTTGGTCGGAGTGACATCCGCGTTGGCCTCGACCAGGGTGCGCGCGGCCGCCTGGTCCTGCAGGGCACGCTGCAGCCCGGCGTCCCCGACCGCTCCGCTGAACGCCGCGAGCGATGCCAGTACGCAGGTGGTGAGCACCACACAGAGCAGCGCGGCTCCCAGCAGCAGCCAGTGCGCGCGTGCGCGCAGCAACACGAACCCCGTCAAAACTCTCCCCGCCACCGTCCCGCGCACCCACGCAGAGGTACGCAGCCGGCCCCGTCCCCCGGCGAAGCCTTCCCTGTTCTCCCTTTTGTCGCTGCGGTCATGAGAACACGAGGCACAACGTACCCGTCCGTCAGGGGTCTGTCAGGTGATCCACAGGCGCGATTATGCTGACCGCCATGAGCGAACGGGTGCTGGACCGGGCGGACGGCCCGACGGGGGGTGAACCGGCACTACCGGACGGCAACATGGTCACGGTTCACCAGGTCACGCGGACCTACGGCCGCAGGGACACCGCTGTGCGCGCCCTGCGCGAGGTGTCGTTCGCTGTGCCGCGCGGAGAGCTCGTGGCGCTCAAGGGGCGCTCCGGTTCCGGCAAGACCACCCTGCTGAACGTGGTCGGCGGACTCGACCGCCCGGACTCCGGCAGCGTGCGCGTCGCCGGGACCGAACTGGTGGGCCTCGGCGAGAAGGAACTGCTCGAACTGCGCCGCGACCACATCGGCTTCGTCTTCCAGTCCTTCGGCCTGCTGCCCGTCCTCACCGCGGCGGAGAACGTCGGTGTCCCGCTGCGCCTGCACAGGACCGAGCGCCGCGAACGCGAGGACCGCGTCGCCCTGCTGCTCAGCCTGGTCGGCCTCGAGGACCACGCCGCCCAGCGCCCCGGCGAGCTGTCCGGCGGTCAGCAGCAACGCGTCGCCATCGCCCGCGCCCTCGCCAACCGCCCCTCCCTCCTCCTCGCCGACGAACCCACCGGACAGCTCGACGCGGAGACCGGCCGCTCCGTCATGGAACTGCTGCGCGCGGTCGTCCACAGCCAGGCCGTCACCGCCCTCGTGGCCACCCACGACCCCCAGCTCCTGGCCATCGCCGACCGTGTCCTGGAACTACGCGACGGGCAGATCGTCCCGGAGGGGTGAACACGGGCGGCCCGGCGCAGGCCGGCGATCGCCGGAGACCGCTGGGACGGCGGGCTTTCCCACGAACTTCTGGCGGCTGCGACCGGACGGGCGGCCGCTCCACCGCACTGGCGTTCCTTACGAGAGCCTTCTCCCCACGGCCGCCGTGGCAGGCTCGCGGTCCTTGCACCGCCACCACTCTTCGATGTTCGCCGAGATGATCAGAGCCACAGTTCTGAGGTCGGCCTCCTGCGCGTCGTCGCCCAAGAGGTCTCTGGCGTCCTCGTCGAAGTCCAGGCTCAGCAGCCACCGCTGCGGAGCTCCGTCCGGCGGGGTGACAGAGACCTCGAGTGCCAGGAAGACACGCTCCACTGCGGCCTCCCCTTCACCCAGGGTCCTCCGTGTCAGTCGCATCTGATCGGCACGCATCGGGACGGCGTACGTGGACTCGTACTCACCGAGCAGTTCGCGCAACCGGTCCCGTGTGTCCGGTGTGAGGATCATGGTGCCCCCTCAGCAGGCGGGGCGCCTCAGCGGCCGCACGCCCGGACGGCAAGCGCGCTCGGTGGGATTCCCAGCATGTCCAGTCGGGAGAGGAGTTCTGCTTCCTGCTCCCGAGTGACGGTAATCCACAGTGTGGTTCCCGAGTCACTGGCGCTGAAGACCAGCCGGCCTCGCCACCAGCCCTCGGCGTTGATCGTGTGCGGGGCCAAGTCCGACAGAATCCTGAACTGCGCGTCGTCGCGAACGTCGATGTCGATGCCCATCCCGGGATCGGCACGCCGGGAGCGAGTGCCTTCGACGGTCGCCTCCCGGGCCAGGGACAGCACGCGTTCGTACGAGTGCAGCGCTGCGGGTGGCCAGGCATCGTCGCTGTAGCCGTCGACGTGGGCTGCGTCGATGCCGGAGCGCAGAACGCGAAGCGCCTCGCGATGAACCAGTACGACGTCCGCAGGGCTCAGTCCGCCCACGAGTACGAGTTCACGGCCCGGGCCGGCATCCTGGTCGATCGCCCGCATGACCTTCCCACACGCAGTGCGCCCCGCATCTGGGAGGAAGGCTGCCACAGCACGATCTTTGGCAGACCGGGCGAACCGCGTGAGCCAGGAACCTCTCAACGCCGCCCGTGCGGACCCAGGTTGAGCAGCACCTGGCCGAGCTGGGCGGAAGTGAGGGCCGACGTGGGCAGAGGGGGCGCGTCCGAGGGGGCGCGAAGGCCGTCGAGGAGCAGGGTGAGCGGGCGGAGCCAGGCATCCGGGTCGACCGTGGTGAGCGCGGGAACGGCCCGGCCCAGTGCCGCCAGGGCGAAGAGCAGGTCCTCTGTGGTGAGGTCCGGGCGGATGGTGCCCTGCTCCTGACCGCGCCGGAGCAGCCCGTCGATGGTTGTGCGGTTGTGGGCGTGGATCGCCTCCAGGGAGGTGACGCCTTCCAGGTTCGTGGTCATGAGGTCGTTGGTGCCGCGGTCTGCGGCCAGGCCCGCGAACACGGTTCGCAGGTACTCCGTCAGTCCCGTCCATGCGTCCTCGGCGGTTCGCGCCTGCTCGCCCGCCGCTGTGGTCTCCGTGAGCGCGCCCCGGAAGACCTCGTCGACGAGCGCGGCTCGGGTCGGGAAATGGCGATAGAGGGTCGCGTTGCCCACGCCCGCCCGCCGGGCGATTTCATCGAGCGGGGCATCCAAGCCCTGTTCGGCGAAGACCTCGCGGGCCTTGTCCGTCAGCAGCTTCCGGTTGCGCAGCGCATCGCGGCGCCCTACCGGCGAACGGTCGCCCATCGTCTTTCCCCTCATCTCACCCCCGTACCGGGGAGCACTCCCCGGTACGGATGCTATCGTCAGCCGAGTAACCGGGGAGCAGTCCCCGTTTTGTCTCCCGCGGGCGGGAGGTCCGTGGTCGTTCACGGGGAGGGGGAATCGTGTCCGACACCGCACTCGTACTCGGTGGCGGCGGACCGGTGGGCGGAGCCTGGTTGACCGGGGTGCTCGCCGGGCTCACCGAAGCCGGGATCGATCTCGGCAGCGCCGACGTCGTGATCGGCACCTCCGCCGGTGCCGTCTTCGGATCCCGTCTCCTGTCCGGCATCCCGGCCGCAGATCTGTACGAGCGCCAGCTCTCCGGGGCAGACGCGGTCCGTCTCCCGGTGACGGCGCGCCAGACAGCGCGCTTCCTCTGGGCGGCGCTCGGCCCCCGCGATCCCCAGCGGTCCGTCGAACGCCTCGCCCGGGCAGCGCTGCACGCCCCGACCGGCCCGGAGTCGGACGTCTTCGACACGGTCGGCACACTCCTGGGCGATGTGCACGACTGGCCCGAGCGAGAGCTGCGGATCACGGCGATCGACGCGCAGACCGGACAACTTGAGGTGTTCGACGCACACTCCGGAGTGACACTCCTCGAGGCCGTCGCGGCGAGCTGCGCCGTGCCCGTCGTATGGCCTCCGGTCACCGTGGCGGGCCGACGCTGGATGGACGGCGGCAGTCGTTCGACCGCCAACCTCCAACTCGCACGCGGATACCGCCGAGTGCTGGCAGTCGTGCCGATCCCCCAAGCGGTCGGGCCGCATCCGAGCGCCTCGCAGCAGGCCACGAAACTGTCGGACAACGGGGCGCGTGTGATCCTGCTGTCCCCGGACCGCGCTGCGCGCCGTGTGATGGGCCGCAACATGACGGATGACACGCGCCGGCCGGCTGCCGCCCGCGCGGGCCATGCCCAGGCCGGCGCACTGGCCCCTTCGGTAGCCGACGTCTGGCAGGGGTGACGCACGGTCAGAGCAGCGTGTACTCGGCGAGCATGTCCGCGAAGCGCGTGCAGTACGGCCCGTGGACGGCCTGCATCTGCTTGGCGCTGACTGGGACGGGGATGACACGCACGACGGATTCCTTACCCACCAAGGGACAACTGCCAGGCGTCGTTGGCGACGGCGCGGGGAGGAAGGCACATGAGCGATCACCACGATGAAGGCCACACCATCGCCGGATGGTCCGGTTTCAGCATCGCCACGGTCGGCGCAACGGTCGTCGGCGCGGGCGTCGTCGGCTGGCGCCCGGGGATCTGGCTCGGGTCGGCCATCATGGCGGCGGCGGCACTGGTCGTGTGGGTCCTGCACCTCGCGGGCTGGGGCAAGCCGCCGGGCCCGCGGCCCGCGGACCAGTGGGGCGCCTGGGTGCGGGACCGCACCGTACGCGAGGGGCACCCCGGCTGCCTCGGCTGCCGACTGGCGGGACGGCGCGGCGCCACGACCAGCACAGACGCCGCGTTCGAGCCCTCCACCTCCACCGCCCACGCGGAGGCCCCGGCCGACGCGCCCTCCTGAGGGGTACAGCCGTCTCATCGAGGGCCCGCGCCGAGTCCGGTGAGGCCGGCTGACATGCGCCACCGTGTCTGACTGTGTGATGACGCCGATGTACAGCGGGCGGGCACGTGGCACACGTCTGTGCGCCATCGCCACAGGTCAGTGCGATCGCGATCCCTGCGGGACGCGCTCCAATCTAGGCGAGCTCGATGCTGAGCTGGGCGCCCAGTTCCTGGAATCCCAAAGCGGCCGCAACCCGTCGAGAGGCGAGTGGCCGAGCACGCCACTGCGGCAGCAGTCCCGCGGCGAGTGCGTGTGCCACAGTTGCCGACGCCGTCTCCTGAGCGAGGCCTCTTCCCCGCCAGGCAGGATCGGTCAACACACTGATATGGGCGACCCGACCCGGCCAGGCTTCGTATCCGGCAGCGGCGACCACCCCACCGCCCGCGCGAATCGCGAAGGCCGGCGAGGTGATTTCCCTGAGAGCGGCCTCCCCGGCATCGTCCTCGCCCGCGGCCACCTCCAGGCTTCGCAGATCAGGATGGTCACCAGGAAGTCGCCGCACAGCCAGGGCGCCCGGGGAGGCCGACCGGAACACGTCAGGGGATGCGTAGGACAGCGTGGCGGGGCCGAGTACCCGGACTACCGGCAAGACCTCACGCACCGCGTCGGCATCGGTGACCGCCTCCACCGGCAGCGCTGCCAGTCCATCCCGAACCAAGGCTGCCGAGCGCTCGGTCGGGGCGGTCACGACCGCTGCACCGCCCAGAGACACGACGCCGACCCAGCCGGGAGGGCAAAGACTCGACGCAGGCGAGGCGACAACGCTGACGCCTCCCCGCGGTGCGAACGACACGGGCGCTGCCGCCAGGCCCTCCCACAACGCACGGGCCCTGGCCAGCAAGGGATCCACCGGCATAGTCGGATCTTGTCAGCTCAGCGCCAGGTGTCACAGAGGTGTCGGTCGGAGGTGAACGGCCATGGGTAGGGCCCTAGACACAGATCCAGCAGTACAGACGATGCCCTCGTCCGACCGCCCTGCCCGCCAAATCGGCTGCCCGGTCGAGGAACTCGGCAAGGCCGTCCGGGTTCGGCGGCGTGGAGAAGACGTCTGATGCGGCCCAATCCAGGGCAATACCTCGCAGCGACGCCCGGTCGGCCACAGCGAGCGCATCACGCAGGGCGGCCGTGAGCGACAGGCACATGAGCTGCCCGTCCTCGATCAGGGCGACCAGGTAACCGTGCCGGGGGTCGGCCTGAACTGCTTCGGCCGTCCGGCCCGTGAGGAGCACTTCGGCCGGCAGCAGGTCGAGGGTTGGGTCCATGGCATTGACATCGAACCCGTCATAGCCCGTCGCGGTCGGCTCGTCGTCATCGCGCACAACGGCACGGACCGCGTCGTCGTCGTCAGCGGCGGCGAAGTACCCGAAAAGAACGCCCATGCCGGGATCTTGGCACCCTGCACCGACAGCCGAGATCAGCCGATCCTGTCAGCCCGAACTCCCGGCCTACCAGACAAACCCCACCGGCGTGCGCTTCTAGCGCGAATCCTGTTTTCAGCCGCTGGCTCTCGCTACCGTTGAGCCGTCAGACCCAGTGCACTTCAGGAGCTCTCGTGGCCATCGTGAAGCACGCCTACGACGCGACGTTGCACAAAGGGGGAACGGTCGGAAGGCGAGGCGGCTGTTCGTGGCACGGCGAGAAGGCCTGCGCGGAACAGCCGTCCAGCAGCTACGAGACTCCGAACGGGATGATGGCTGCGTGCCCCCGCGCCGAGAGCCAGATCGAGGCCCTGTACGGGTATCCGGCAATTCGCGAGCGATAGCGTCGCCGGGCTCAGCAGGTGCTGAGTCGCGCGCCACACTCGTGGCACACGCAGCGGTCAACAGCGGGCCGGAAAGGCGAGTTTGCAGTGGTCAGGCCCATGCCGCGCACCGAAGGTCACTCGACGAGCCGACGGTCGATGATGCTTGGCGTCTGGCGCCACACGTCGTGACTTGCCGTCTGCGGCGATCCCGTCAGGGCCACGTCAGGCCCAGCAGGCGGGCCGTGACTTCCGTTCGGACCAGTGGCTAAAATCCACTGCGACCTGCGGAAAGTCCGCACAAGCGGGCCTCCGGGGGTACGACATGCGTGGAAAGGCGGCGTGGCCGCGCGGGCTCGCCCCATGGACGTGCGGCATGCTCGTCTGCTTCGCGTTGCTGACGGTGGCCACCGAGGTGGCAGGCTGGCACAAGTACCAGGTGCTACTGGCACTGCCGCTGAGGAAGTCGGACGACGGCGAGGCTCTGGTCAGGGCCGACATGTGGTTCGGGAACCTGACCGGGTGGTTGCAGGTAGTGTTCCTCGTGACCATGCTGCTGTTCATCCTCTGGCTCGACAGCATGCGCTCACTCGCAGAGACCGTTTGGCCTCAGGGACAGCGCCGCCACCGTGCTTGGGTGCTCTTCGGCTGGCTGATTCCACTGGCGCAGCTGTTCGTTCCGAAGATGTTCGTCAACGACCTGTGGGCTGCCGCCCAGCCAGAGGCGCGACGCCGTCGCGGTAACCCCCTGCTGACCGTGTGGTGGCTCACCGTTCTGGCCGCCAGCTATTGGGCCACGCTCGACTACTCGCCCCTGAAGCACGCTGTAACAGCAGACAAGGCCCGCCAGGCGCTGCGGCATGTGATGCTCAGCGATGCTCTGCACATCGGAGCCGCCGCGCTGACTATCGCCGTCGTCTGGCGGCTGAGCGGCATCCTGCACCGCGCCGTGATCGAGGGGCAGCAGCCAAGCCCCGGCGGATTCGTACAAGGATGAGGCCCGGCAAGGACGAGGCTGGATCTTAAAGCCTGTGCCGGAGTGGGCGTCGTCTTCGGCCGATCGATGGCATCCGCCGGCCTGTGGCAGTCATGTCCGTCGGATGACCAGCACCGCCACGTCGTCGAGGTGGTCGACCGCGACCGCGGCGTCGAGGACTCGGTCGGCGGTCCCCTCCGCGTCCAGTCCGTCGCGGAGTGCCTGGGCGGCCAGCGTTCCGGCTCGCTCCAGTCCGGCTTCCAGCGTGAGACGCGGTCCCTCGACCACGCCGTCGGTGACCATGACCAGGGCGCTGTCCTCGTCCAGGATGAAGGTCTCTTCGCGGTACTCGGTGTCAGGCAGGATTCCCAGGACCGGCCCGCCCGGCAGTTCGTGGATGCTGTGGCTGCCGTCCGTGCGCGGGCACAGCATCGGCACATGGCCGGCGCTGGCGCCGATGATCCGTCCGTCGCGCGGGTCGAGATGCAGCATGGTGCAGCTGGCGAATCGTGCCACGCCCATCGTGACGAGCAGTTCGTTGGCGCGCGTCAGCACGGTTGCCGGATCCGGTTCATGGGCGGCGATCGCACGTATGGAGGCGCGTATCTGTCCCATGGCTGCCGCGGCGTCCACGTCGTGCCCTTGGGCGTCGCCGATCTCCAAGGCGATCGCACCGTCGGGCATGACGAAGGCGTCGTACCAGTCTCCGCCGATGTCCAGTCCGTCCCGGCTGGGCCGGTAGCGGGCGGCGACCTCAAGGCCCGCCAGGTGCTCGGGCAGCCTGGGCAGCATGGTCTGCTGCAGCGCCGTGGCCAGCTCGACGCGCGCCTGCTGCAACCTGATGCGCCGCAGCGCCTGGCCTGCCAGGTCGGCCAGCGTGCCCATGAGGGTCCGCTCGTCCAAGGACGGCTGGTGTCCGCTGCCGAAGAACACCATCCACGCCCCGAGTGGCTGATTGCCGGTCTCGCTGAGGGGGGTGATGGAGATGCTGTAGTCGCTGCCTTGCCGGTCGATCCATGGGAATCCGGCTCCATGCGGCCGGCGGTGGACGTAGTCGTCCAGGTCGGGGATGAACTGCGCCCGGCCGCGGCGTATCGCCTCGGGCAGCGGGCTCGGCTGGTCCAGCCGCAGGCCGCGCAGGGCATCGACCTTCTCCATGGCCACCCCGGCATCGGCGCAGACGCGCAGGCGGTCGTCGTCGACGAGTGCGAGCAGGGCGCCTGCACCGCCGAAGGTCGCGGTGAGACGGGTCAGGACGACCTGGTGCAGTTCCTGTTCCGTGGCTGCGGCGATCAAGGCGGAGGAGAAGTCGGCGATCTCTTCGGCGCGCTCTCGCTCGGCACCCAGCGCGGCTTGCAGTTTCTCCCTGCGTTTTTCCTGCTTGGTGTCGTCGCGGACCATCCCGAAGATCAGTTCAGGGCCGTCATACCCCAGCCGGATCCGGCGGATCTGGGCGGCCAGTCGGTGCCAGCCATCGTGCTCGGTGAGGTACCGAAACCTGATCCAGGGGACTGGGAGGCGGTCAAGCGCATGAGGTGCCGCAGGGCCTCCCGGTCATCAGGGTGGACTCGCGAGATCACGCTGGACATGGCGACAGTGGCCTCCGGGAAGACCGCGGCCAGGGTGGGTGCGCCACCCATCCATTCCAGCCTCTGCTCCTGAGGTGAGTACATCCACAGGCCGAGGTCGTTGGCCTTTGCCGCCAGCCGGAACGGGATCAGAAGGCTGGCCAGGTCGTTTCCCGCGTCCAAGGCGTGCACCCATACCAGCCGCTCGCCACGTGCGGGATCCTCCACCGGCCGCGCCTCGATCAAGCAGGCAACGGTTGCTCCGCCCGGCCCGGGGAACTCCAGCGCCCGCATCGCGATCGTCTTCGTCCTCGCGGCGTGGGCCACGAGATTCTCGGCCAACATCTGCTGACTTTCGGGCCATAGACCACCGAAGTCACGTCCCAGACATTTCTCCACCGGCCTGCCCAGCGCGGTGGCCATCGCGGCGTTGAGATCGCGGATGCATCCGTCCGGCGTCAGCAGAGCCGCCGGCTCAGGCTCGTGAAGGAGTTCGTCCGAGGCGTCCATTCTGTGGCTCCCTGGCACATACCAAAACGACCTCTTCAGCCATGTTCGCGCATTTTGCTGTGATGTCTCGGCGAAAGGTGTGTTTGACCGCCTGCACCGAGTGACGATGGCGAGCAGCCCGCTGGAAACGGAGGACGGGCAGCCCGGTGAAGAGGGGCAGTGAGCCTGGCTGCGGCACGGCCCACGCCGCCGGCCAGCTCCAGTTGTACGGGGTCGACCGGGTCTTGGCGCAGGGCGGTGGACATGTGTCACTGGGGTCGCCCCCACCTCGCGCGTCACGAGACCGTCCGTACGGCCGTGAGCGGGTGGGCAGTTGAGGTCGCGGACGCCTCAGTGCGGTCGGTGTTTGCGGTGCTCGCCGTCTACGTCGAGTCGAGCCGCGAGCACGGGATCACCGCGTAGCTGGACCGGTGCTGCGTCCAGGCTTGCGGTGCGCGCGGCGCTGAAGATCAGGTCCCTTCGTCGCACCGCCGCAGTCTCGTCCAGACGCGGCCCCGGTCTACTGGTCCACCGTGAAGATCACCGCTCGGCCGTTCTGCGCCGCCGTACGGTAGAAGTCCTGGAGTCCGGGCAGGAAGGCCTGGGTGTAGGCGATGTCGTCCGCGTCAGCGACGCCCTGGTAGTCGGCGAACGTGAGCGTGGCGAAGCGATCGCGCAACCACTGCGCGCCGAGGGGTTCGAGCGCGGACGCGACGTCGCGGACCTGATCCGGGTCGACGTAGCAGACGATGTAGTCGTCGCCGCCGTACAACGGCACGCCGCCCAGGATGACGTGCGACAGCGGGAACTCGCCGTTCTCGAAGGACAGATCGCCGTCCGTGAAGCAGCGGTGCAGCGCGTCCCAGGACTTGTCGAGCTCGCAAAGATGGTCCATGTCCCAGTGTTCTTCGATCTCCTCGACGAGTTCCATCACCTCGTCGTCCTCCCGGCACGCCAGGAGACGTTCAGTGTCTTTGGCATCCAGGGCGAAGAGCACTCCGCGCGCAGCCATCGTGTCCTCCCACCGATACGAAGAATCGCTCGGTGTGAGCGAACCACACGCCCCCGGCGGAGAGCCGGTCAGGGTCGACGATCGGCCGGCCTGCTGTTTCGGCAATGGGGAGGGCTTGGGGAGCGGCTGGGGTGCCGGAATCCGCGCGTCCGACGCCGGTCTCTCCGCAGGTGTCGACTCCGCCGACCGGCTCGGATCAACGCGTGCCTCAGATCGCCGGCTCGGCCCAGAGGTCCGGTGGCACGACCCCGATGGAGCGGCCGTGGGGGTCCGGGAGGTGTCCGAGCAGTTTGTCCTGGCGCAGGGTGATCACGCGATCGAGGATCTCGAAGCTCGGGTGAGCGGTGGCGAACTGGGCTTCCAGGCGCAGGACGTCGCTGACAGAGTGCAGGCTGGCCTGGAGGATGAGGTTGTGCGGACCATTGACGGCGGCGCAGTTGCGGGTCTCGGGCAGGCGGATGAGGGCGCGGCCGATCTCGGGGAGGTCGGTGGGCGGGACCTTGGCCCAGAAGGTGACCGCGACGGGCCAGCCGCCGAGGGGGCGGGCGAAGTCGCAGCGGAACCGCAGGAGGCCGCGTCGGGAGAGTTGCTCGATGCGGCGTTTGGCGGTGGAGAGGCTCACGCCGAGGTCGTTGGCCAGGGTCTGGTAGGGAGCGCGGCCGTCGTGGGCGAGTCGAACGGCGAGGGCGCGGTCGAAGGGCGTGATCTCGCCGGCGGCGCCGGCTGGGGTTCGGGCTGACGGCGGTTCGGTCAGTTGGGCGCGTTGACCGCCTGACCGCAGCCCCTTGGGGTCGTCGCAGCTTCCCGTAATGGCCGGTCCGGAAACTTGAGTGGACATGGTCGAGGCCGGGATACGATCACGCCCTGCACGCGCGAGGTGAGGGGTGGGACCTGGTGAAACGGCAGCTGATATGGATGGCCTGCGCCGGAACGGCGGCTCTGGCGCTGCTGGCGGGTTGCAGCGACGCCCCCGCCGAGCCGAGCCCTGACCGAGCCGCCTCACCGGCTGCGCTCACGGGCCAGGCGAAGGCTGCTCAGTCGTCCAAGGCAGCCCTTGCCGAACGCGTCAAGACGGTCCTGGAGGACCGCCTCTCCTCCGACGAGACCCGGTTCGGTTCAGGCACAGGATCACCCTGCTCCACCTCGTCCGCGGGGATGTTCACTGCCCAGTGCGGCTCCGCGGCAGAGGCCACAGCAGCGGACGCATCGTTCGCTCTGGAGCAGATCGAGCGCCACGAGGGCTTCGCGACGCTGCGTTCGGTCGCGGGCAAGCTCCGGACCGCTGTCACCCGGTACGAGCAGCTCGGCTGCGCCGGCAACCCGACCGGAGCGGCAACTCGTCACGCCTGCCTCGAGCCCGCGGCTCTCATCGCGCAGGGATTCCCGGATCTGCGCAGCGGCGCCAACCTCGGTCTGCAGGGCGCATAGGCTACGGGGCCACACGCAGACGAGGCCGCGCCACAACCACGGCTTCCCCCGTGGGGCGAACGATCGGGCAAGGAGGCCCGCCGGTGTCAGGTGCTGGTGGCGGCCGCGTAGGACCCGGTGCACAGTTCGTCCAGGAGGCTGGACTCGACCGGCTTCCAGCCGGGCACCCGCTCGGCAGGGGAGGGATCCATCGCCGACGAGCGGGTGGAGGCACACGCCTGAGGCCGGGGCTGCGGACCGTGTTCGAGTGGTGAGCGGCGCGGCTGACCGGCGGGCGCTGCTGTTCGGAGGCGGGGGGAGACCGGTCATCTGCCGTGGCTACCGTGGCCCCAGCACCACACCGCAACCACCCCGGAGAACTCCGTGCCCGTACCCCTCGGCGAGGACCTGGTGGCGCTGCTGCGCCGCCCCATCACCTGCTACCTCGCCACCACGATGCCCGACGGCTCGCCGCAGCTCACCCAGACATGGGTCGACACCGACGGCGAGCACGTCCTCATCAACAGTGTCGAGTCGCATCAGAAGACCAGGAACATCGCGCGCGACCCGCGGGTGGCCATCGCAGTCGCCCACCCCTCGGACCCTTCCTCCTACGTCCAGATCCGCGGCCGTGTGGTGCGCGTGACCACCGAGGGAGCGGCCGACCACATCGAGGCGCTCGCGCAGAAGTACCTCGGCGGTCCCTACCCGTGGTTCGGCGGCCGCGACCAGGTCCGGGTCCTCTTTGTGATCCAGCCCGAACGGATCAGCAGCCCCCGCGGCTGAGTCCAGGCGGGCTGCAAGGGCAACTGCGGGACGTCCAAGGCGGCTTCAGCCGGCCCCATCGGCACGAGCCCCGAAGATCATGGCCCGCATCGGGCACCGACGGGCAGGTCCACCGTGCCCCACGCGTGCCCGATCAGCTGGAAACGAAGCGGAGCACTGCTCGTCAGTAACGGTGACCGGGCCAGTGGGGATCCGTCCAGCGGTCCTCGCCGGTGAGTCCGAGCAGCCGTATCCGGTGCTGCAGATCCGCCGATGCGCCCGATTCGCGGAGCCGCACCGCAGCGTGGCCGAGGAGCCAGGCGACCAGTTCGGTGCGCATCTCCTCCTCGTCGTGCTCGTACCAGTCGACGCTCCACGGGAGGCTGTCCCCCAGAAGCTCGTACTCCCATTGCGCCGCCGCCTCGGCGAGACGCCGGTCGCTGAGGTACCCGGTCTGCTTCTCCCATTCGGCAAGCCAGGGGCCGAGCGTTCCGGACGCCTCGGCACACATCACGAAGACCTGGTGCGCCGGGACGACCGCGTCCGGATCGGTGAGGCTCTGCTCCCACCAGGCATGCAGAAACTCGCGTACCGGACCGGCGTGTTCGTCAGGCCACTGCTGCCAGCGGCCGCGGGCGAATGAGTACCCGGCCTCTTCGAGTCCGAACAGCGGTTCCACGCGACCGGCGACCAGGGCTGTGGCGAACTGCGGCAGGATGCGCCGCAGCACGGCTGCGTGATCGGTCCAGTCGATGGCCCGCCAGGTCCGGCGCAGGAGGTCCGGCTCCAGCTCCACGTCCGGCCTCTTCAACAGGGAGAGCTCCTCCGGACTGCCCCAGTGGCACTCGCAGTTGTTCTCGTCCGGGCGCGCTGTCATACCGCGGAAGGTGACGGCGAGGTTGTCCAGTGCGGCGCTGAGGCGGCGGCGTGCGGGACGGTCGGCGAGATGCATGATGTGCCCGGCCTTCGAGGACTCCGTACGGCTTCTGCCGACCGAAGGTCGCCACCTTACCGGGCGAGGCGCGGCGGACACGGTCCGCCTGAGAGGGGCGCGGGCCGGGTGGCCGACAGGGACGGTGTACGACGTCACCGGCTTCGCCGAGGCACCGCGCGACGCTCCCTTTCAGGCCCGCCCCGCAGTCGCGCACGTAGTTCCCGAGTACCGATCTCCACGTGCTTGGCCAGGATGTGGGACCGGTTCTTTCGGAGTGGCCGCAGAACCCGCTGGACGCGTCAGTGGACCGAGAGTCCGCCGTCGATGAAGATCGACTGGCCGGTGATGTACGCGGATGCGCGGCTCGCCAGGAACACCGCCGCGCCCGCGAAGTCCTCCGCCAGACCGTTGCGCCCGATCATCGTCCGTGCGGCAAGCTCCGCCACCTTTGCCGGATCGGCGGACAGGCGCTCGTTCAGCGGAGTCATCACAAAGCCGGGGACCAGCGTGTTGCAGGTGACGCCGTACGGCGACCACGCCTCCGCCTGCGAGCGGGCCAGCGACTCGAGGCCGCCCTTGGACACCCCGTACGCACCGCTCTGGACGAAGGCCCGGTGGGCCTGCTGCGAGGTGATGTGGATGATCCGTCCGAATCCCCGCTCCGCCATGCCAGGGCCGAAGCACTGTCCGAGGAGGTAGGGAGCCTCCAGGTTCACCGCCATGGTGGCGTCCCACACCTCGTCCGTCAGCTCGCCCATCGGCGGGCGCAGGTTGATGCCGGCGGAGTTGACGAGGATGTCCGGCTCCCCGAACACCGCCGCCGCCTCCCGAGCTGCCGCCCGTACTCCGTCGCGCGTGCCCAGGTCGGCGCTCACCCACCCCGCCTGGCAGTCGTCGGCCACCAACTCATCGACGGCGGCGGCCAGTTCCTTCTCCTTGCGCGCCACGATCACGACCCTGGCCCCAGCGTGGGCGAGGGCCTCCGCTATGGCCCGCCCGATCCCTGAACTCCCGCCGGTGACAAGTGCGACCCGGCCCTCCAGTGAGAAGAGTTCGGTGAGGTAGGGCTGCGAGGTCATTTTCGTCCTCCGGGCATGAGCTCTGCAGGCAGATGGTGGGCACCACGTCCGACTGGCGACCCTACGTGAACGGTGCCGAACCGGCTCTCCCGGCGCGAACGTGTCCAACGGGTCGGGCTGAGGCTAGCGATTGATTGCCCAGGTAGTTCTGCGGTCCCGCCGGCACAGGGCCTGCCGTGGTGCCGCACCGAGTTCGGTCGCGAGTTCCGCACCGTCCCGGCGGAGGTCCACGACGTCCACGCGGACGCCTTCGCCGATGCCGTCCGCCGCTTCGCTCGGCAAGTCCCTGCCGTCAGCTGAGCGCCCCACTATCGCGACGAACCGGTGTCTCTGCCGGGGAGTTGGCGTATCGGCCGTTCGTCCTTCACCTTTCCTTCGTCCTCGATTGCAGCGACGAGTGCACCCTTGCGCGATGCGATCGAGGTCCACGGGGTGGCCCTCGACGCAGTACGGGCACGGGCATCGTGCTTCACCACAAGGGGGGACGATGACGCGATCGCGCGTGCCGGCACTACGGGGGAACTCCCCACAGGCACGGCTTCGGCGCTGGTCCAGGGGCGCCGCTGCCACGGCGACAGCGGTGTTCCTCATCGCCATGGGCGGTGCCTCCCCCGCCCACGCGGCCGGAGCGCCGGTTACGGGCGCCGGCTCGACATGGGCCCAGGGCCCGACCGCCAAACTGCTGCATCGCGCGGGATATTACGCAGCCCCCAGCGCCGGCGCCGTGGCGATCGGGCTCTCCACGGCCCCGTCCGACTCGTCCGGCCTCGTCGGTCTCAGCGCTGCCTACAGCAATCCGGATCCGCGGACCTATCCACTTCCGCTCGTCAACTATCTGATCGTCCCGACCACGACGGGCAGCAGATTCACCACGGCGGAGGGACAGACGCTCAGCTCGTTCGCCTCCTACGCGCTGTGCCACCAGGGTTCACAGAGCGGCCTGGGCTACGCACCGCTGCCGCCCGATCCGGTCCGAAGCGGCCTCGACGTCATGTCCCGCATTCCCGGTTCCTCGCTCAGCGAGGTCGACACGTCGGGCTGCGTCGCCTCGTCCGCCGCTGAGCTCCAGGACGTTCCGCAGCCGCAGGAGTGCGACCGGGTGGGCAGCCCGTCGTGCGACATCCCGGGAGACTGGACGGAGTCGATCAGGACAACGCTCGAGCCCGGGGCGCTGGCGATCTCGATCGCGGGCGACGAGCACATCGTGCTGCCGAGTCCGGTGCTCGACCCGTCAGGCGCGTACCTCCACACCTGGGGGCGGATGAACCCCATCACCGTCACCGACACCCGCCCCGGCAACGTCGGCTGGACGGCCTCCGGCGAGGTCGGCGACTTCACGGATTCCGCCGGCGGCACCATCGACGCGGCCAGTCTGACCTGGACCCCCGCCGTCGTCGACCGCGGCAATGTCCGGACCGTCACGGCAGGCGCCCCGCTCGTCCCCGGCAACGGCGGTGGGTTGAAGGACCCCCGGACCCTGGCCACCGGGATCGGCCCCGGAACCACGGGTCTCGGGGCGACGCTCGACCTCGACGCCCCGACCTCCACGACACCCGGTCCCTACACCACGGTCCTCACGGTGACCGTCATCTGACGGGAGGACGGAACACGCGGGACGAGCATCTCGTCCCGCGTCCGGACCCGCCGACTGCGCGGCTTGCTCACGTGTCCAGTGCTGCTGCCCGCCGCCCGAGGCGCGGGCCTGACCACGTGTCACGGGCTCGTGACACTCCTCGTGACAGACGTGACACACCCGCGACGGGCCCGTGACAGCGATCTTCGAACTTCCCCGCAGAGGGCCACATCACATGAGGTGTCCGGCAAAAAAAGCCGGACCGAAGACCGGACCACGAACCCCTGGGGGACCCCATGTCGAACCGTCGCGCGAACCGTCGCCTCCGCAAGAGCGCCGTGGCCCTGACGGGCGCCGCCGCCCTGATGGCCCTGCTCACCGCCTGCAACGGCGACGGCACCGCGCCGAAGGCCGTCTCCGGCAACGCCGCCCCCGCACCCGGCGACTCCGCCACCACGGACGCCACCACGGGAGGCGGCACCGCCTCCGCACCGCCGGCGGCCTCCACCGGTTCGGCCGGCTCCACGGGGAGCAAGGGCGGCGCCACCGGCACGGGCACGGCGGCCAGTGGCTCGGTACCCGCCTGCCAGGCCTCGCAGCTCGGCTACGCCTGGGCGGGCACCAAGACCGCCTCTTCCGGGGGCAGCGGCCAGATGCAGGCCACCGTGGCGCTCACCAACAAGAGCGGGCACGCCTGCTCGATGTACGGCTTCCCGGGCGTCGACCTGGTCAACAGCGGTGAGCAGTGGTCGCTGATGCGCGAGGGCACCGCCCCGCACAAGGTCACTGTGGCGAGTGGGGCGTCCGCCCACTTCACCATCACCTATCTGGTCTCGCACAGCGGTGACTCCGGCGCGTTCAGTCCGACCACGGTGGTCATCACCGCACCGAACCAGCGCACCTCCTACGACCTGCCCTGGCGGTTCGACGCCGTCCTGAAGCAGGACGGCGCGACCCACCCGGGGACGTTCATCGGTCCGGTCGGCGAGTGACGCGTTCCCGCACGCAGCCCGGGAAAGGGCCGGGTCACCGGCCCTGACCTCACGACAGCCTTGGTGGGTACGCGACTTGAACCCGCGCCGACTCGCGCCGCGACCGGCCGCTGTTGATGCGGGACACAACTTTTGCGCCCGCTGAGGAGTCGTACGGGCATGATCGACATGCGCGCACGGCACACCTTCGGTGCATCCATACTCGTCGTGACCCTGGCCTCGTTCCTGCTCTCCTGTTCGGGCAGCCCGGCCGGAACGTCGAGCGACGGGCAGACGCCCGGCCCCGGTGTCCGCAGCACGGCATCGGCCGCCGCGGCCGAGGAGCCGACCCCCGAGAGCACGGGCGAACCGTCTCCGGGCGTCGAGAAGGTCCGCGATGTGTTCGCCCGGCTTCAGGCCACCTACAACGACGGATGCACGACCCCGGGCAACTGCGAGTACTTCCTGGGCCGCGTGCGCGACGAACTCAGCAGCCTCGACGAGGCGATGAAAGCGGACCCCCAGGGTGCCGGACACTTCGCGAAACCCCTCGCATGGATCGCGAGACTGCGGGCCGAACTGGGCGACGACACCTCCTTCGCGAACCTCAAGAAGCACCGGAACCTGCTCACCGGAACGCGCGACAAGATCAACTCATGGATGCAGGGCCACCCGGAGGACTACCGATGACACCCGGGCCGCGAGAGTGCTGAAGGCCACCGGGCGCGCCCCTGCCGGTGACCTTCACCGGAGGTCCGGCAGGGCACTCATAAACCGGGCGGCTCCGGCTCGGCTCCCCGCTCCGGGCGCGGTGCCGACCCACCAGGTGGGCAGTCGCGCTGGTCCTGCGGTCCATCGGGCGTCGCCGTCTGCGGCTGCGCGTATCCCTGTTCGGTCACGCAACGGTCGGACGTCGCCTCGCCCGGGCTGAAGGGGTCGGCCGGGAGGGCCCTGTTCGAGCCCCTGCTGTGGCGGCCGGACTCGCTCAGCGACGGTTTGGCGGTGGCGTTCATGCCGTTCATGCCGTTCGTGCCATCCTTGCCGTTCGTACCATCCTTGCCGCCCGTACCGTCCCTGCCTTCCCGGCCGTCCTGGCCGTCCTGACCTTCCCTGCCGTCTCTCCCTTCCCTCCCGTCCTTCCCGTCCTTCCCGTCCTTGCCTTCCAGCCCGCGGGGGCCTTCGGGACCGGAGGGGCCGGGCGGACCGGAGGGGCCGGGCGGACCGGAGGGGCCGCGCCTCATGTGCCGTGCGTGAAGATCGTCGATCTGCATCTGCTGGGCGACGAGCGAAGCCGACTGCACGACGAGCACGGCGATCAGTGCTCCACCGAGCACGAGGTGGCGCCGCGGTCTTCCCGGTGTCTCGTTCACGTTGCCCACCTCACCCATCGCTGTGTGACGGCGACAGATTAAGTGACGAGAAGTCAGATGCAGCGGACAGACTCGGCGGAGGTCCGTCCCCTGGATGACTGCGAAGGTCCCGAGTTCGTCGATCGCTGCGGGGAGACGCTCACGCAGGCCGTCGCGGGCCCGTCGCGGTGCCGCAGCCGTCATCGCTCGCGCCGCGCTGTTCACTGAGCCGCCGCAGGGCGCAGCTCGCGGATGATGCGGGTCAGGTCTGCTGGAGCGGCCGCGAGGCGAACCGGCTGGCCCGCGTCGTCGAGTTCGGCGATGTGCCAGCTGCTGGGGACGATGTCGCCCTCGCTGCCGCGGGCGCGTCGCACGTTCTTGACGGTGAGCCGCTCCACCGGAATCCGCTTCGCCGCGAACCGGCCCGGACCGGAGTGGGGGATCACCGCGGGGGAGCCGTCACCGAGGACTATGTGGGTGCCGAAGCCGTGCGGGTTGTAGTCGGTGTGCTCCAGGAAGCGCGCGGCCAGGAACACCTCGTGGTCTTCCTTGACGGGCCGGGCGGCCGCCGTGACCGCCTCGGGCGCACGGATCCGGGTGGCTCGCCAGGCCCACACGAAGAGGGCCAGTGAGACCAGTGAGCCGGCGGCCTCCCAGCCGATCGCCACGTGCGAGGAGAGCAACGTCGTGGGGTGGAGGTAGCACAGGGGCAGCAGCCACAGGGCGGTACCGGCGAGGGCGCCCGCGAACGGGAGGGCCGACGGAAGGACCTCGTCGTCGGGCAGTCGGCGCCCGCGCAGGCGCAGCAGCACCAGGGCTGCTGGGCAGCCCGCGGCGAGGGCCAGCACGGCGGCGAGGACGGACATGTCCCCGGGGGCAGGGACATGCTTGTTCCACACGTGGCCCGCTCCGGCGACCTTCATCACATGGCGGCGCCAGACGGTCAGTTCGACGGCGTCTCCGGCCTGGAAGTCCTGGGCCGCCTCGTAGGAGACCTCCAGACGCTCCAGCGGCCTGCCGTCGGTGAAGTACAGCCAGCTGTACTTCTTGGGGCGGTGGGCCTCGGTCCGGGCGATCCTGGCCGGAATGGTCGTCAGGCACTCGCTGCGCTGCGCCGCGGGCGTCGCGGCGGTGCAGGGGGTGGCGGACCTCCACTCGTGCTGGTACGACGCGGCGGCCGGCGCGAACCACGCGGACACGCCCGCGCCGGCGAGCAGCAGCGCGCACAGGCTCAGCGAACCCACCCAGCCGCGCCCGGCGGTGCGGCTCGAGACGACCACGAGGTGGCCCGACTCCGGGGTTCCGTAGCGGCGGTGCAGCGCGCGGAGCGCCTCCACCCGTGCGTCGAAGTCCTGGTCGTCGGGCGACGAGCTGCGCGGCAGCGGAAGGAGCCGCTTGTGCCCGTCCCGGAGCACCAGGATGACGCCGCGGGTCTCCCGGGCGCTGCCGCTGTTCTTGTACACGCGTACGCGGAAATCGGCGATGTCACGCCAGGGAACGCTCCGTCGGTGCAGCAGCGTTCGGAAGCGCAGGCCGTACGTGTCGGCGTCGACCCGGGCGGTGACCGCGAAGAGCGACACGATGCCCACGACCGCAACGGACAGCCCGATGTACACCCACACATGCGGGATCTCGCCCCAGCGCGCACTGCCCGCCACGGCCAGAGCCGCCCCGGCCGCCCCGAGCGCGACGCAGGACCACAGGACTCCTCTGCTGCGGGGACGGTAGGTCACTTCCGAGCCGGACGTCATGCGCGGAATCCTTTCAACAGCCGGGCGGCAAGGGTGGTGGACGGCTTCGGCCGGCGGCGGGACAGCGCGTCGAGCGGGGAGCCCCTGCTCGGCAGGCCGGACGAGCGACGACGCTCGGCACACAGAGCCGACCGGCGGTGTTCCGGGCGTCCCCGCCCGGCCTCCGCGGGCGCCGGAGTGCCACGGCCGGTCGAAGGCCCGGCTCCGTGGTCCGAGGACGCCGGCGTGCAGCGGCGGGCACATGTGGCCGCCTGCGATCCCTCGCAGCAGGGGAGAGGCACTGCGGCCCAAGGCCGAGATCCCGCGGAGGCGCTGTGGGACAAAAACGCCCCGGCTTCACATCCGGTCCGCCGATACGCGGAACACCGGCCCCCGGGCGCCGAACCGCCCGGGCACTCCCCCTCAGCCATCGCCCCGCCCCCCACGCCCGCACCCCCGCACGGGCACAGAAGATCCAACGCCGCGCGGCACACAGAATCAACGGGCCGCGGCATCAATACGCCGTCAAGATTCCTCCTGCCGCCCCGGTAATGGGGCCGCGAGAAACAGCCGTCGGCGAGAAGCAGGCACAGACCGCCGGCAGCGGCGGCGGTGTCGCCGGCACCGGCGGCGGTGTCGCCGGCACCGGCGGCGGTGTCGCCGGCACCGGCACGACGAAAGGGCCAACTCGGGGCGTCTGCCGCACGAGTTGGCCCTCACCGTCTTCAGCCGGTCAGCCGGTCAGCCGGTCAGCCGGTCAGCCGGTCAGCCGGTCAGCCGGTCAGCCGGTCAGCCGGTCAGCCGATGATCGCGATGCCGTCCGTCGTGATGGCGGGGCGGCCCGAGGTGCCGACCACGACGATCTTCACGGTGTGCTTGCCGGAGCTGGGCCAGCTCTTGGTCCAGATCGCCTGCCGGTACTGGGTGGTGGAGGACTTGAGATCCACGGTGGCGGCCTTGGTGCCGTCGACGTAGACGTACGCCTGGCCGGAGGTGGAGGCCCGCGAGACGATCCAGGCCACCGAGCGCCCGGTGAAGGTCCAGCTGATCGAGGCCTTTGCGGAGGAGGAGCTGTAGGAGTATCCGCCCAGGTAGCTGCTGCTGCTCTTACGGGTCCAGGTGCCGGTCCTCGTGGTGGAGGTCTCCTGGATGATGCTCGGCTTGCGGGTGACGGAGGCGCCGGCGGTGTTGCCGGCCGCGTCGTACGCCTTGAGCGCGAACAGGTCGGAGGCGGCGGGCTTGGCGCTGGTCGCCCAGGAGGTCACCGTCGGGCCGAAGGTGGCCGCCGAGGGCGAGGTCGCCACGACCTTGGCCAGCGCGGCGCTGTCCGCGGCCTTCCAGGTCACCGTGACCGGGACCGCGGTGGAGTTGACCGTGCCGGTGCGCACGGTCACGGCGGGAGCGGTCGGGAAGGTGGGGGCGGTGGTGTCACCGACCAGGGACACCGCGCCGGACGTCGTGGTCGATCCACGGACGTGGGTGGCCCGTACCTGGACGCTGTGACTGCCGGAGGCGACCGGGAACGTGGCGGAACGGGCGGAGCCGGAGGTGTGCGCCACGGCCTTGCCGTCGACCAGGACGTCGAACCCCGAGATCAGCACGGACGGTGTGGAGGTCGTCCAGCTGACCGTGGCCGCGCTCTTGGTGTAGTACTTCGTCCCGGACTTGACCGCTCCGCCGGAGATCCCGGTGACAGTGACGGCACTGACCGGACCGGCCGCGTAGGAGCGGATCGTGGACAGGGCGCGGTAGAGCTGGTTGCCGGGGCAGTCGGTGGCGAAGCCGTCGCGGTGCCCGGAGATCACGGAGAACCCGTAGGTGTTGCCCAGAGTGAAGCCGGAACTGTCCGCGGAACCCTCGGGCAGTGAGGCGGTACCGGTGGCCGGGTCCACGCCGGTCATGCCGAACTTCCAGGCCGCGATCCGGGCGATGGAGGCCAGCATCGCCGTGCTCGGCGCGGCTCCGGTGTAGGTGGTCTCATTTGAGTCGCCTCCGCTGAGGTCGGTGTAGGTGCCGATGGCGGCCACACCCATGCTGTTGGTATTGAACCCGTACGTCTGGGCGCCGACGACGGGCAGCGCCTGCCCGCCGAAGCGGCCCTCGAAGATGGTCCCGCACTTGTCGACCAGGAAGTTGTAACCGAGGTCCCGCCAGCCCTGGCTGAGGTGCGCGGCGTACAGACTGCGCACGATCGACGGCGAGTCCGAGCAGGAGTAGTCGTTGGGGGTGTCGGTGTGGTGGACGAACATCACCTTCACCGCCGAGCCGTACGTCGGGTAGCCCGTCTCCCGGGCGCACTCGTCGGCACCCCAGCCCGCCCTGCTGACCACCGTCGGCGGGGCGACCTTCGAGGTGGTCGCGGCTGGCATCGGGTCGGGCGCCGGCGACGCCGAGGCGGAGGGGCCTGCCGGGCAGGACGGGTACGCCTGGGCGAGCGTCGGGAGCTGGCTCGGCCATGAAGTGGCCGTCGCGCTGGGCGAGGTGGAGACGGGGGCGGAGGTCGTGGTGGACGGCGAAGCGGAGCCCGTCGCCGTCGGGCTGCCGGTCGTGACCGAGGGGGACGCGGAGTCCGACGGAGTCGTGGTGTCCGGTGCGCTCGGGCTGCCGGTGGCGCTGTCGGTCGGGGAGCCGGTGTCCGTCGGCGTGCCGGTGGCGTCGTCCGTCGGAGTGGCGGAGTCACCGGCCGTCGCGTCCACGGCGTAGCCCGCCGGGTCCATCCCGGCGCCCGTGCCGCTCCCGCCACTGCTGGAGGCCTTGCCCGGGTCGATCAGGTCCACCCGCAGCCCGGCGGGCAGCGCGGTCGTCCTGTGCGCGCCGCTCGCGCGGACCTGGATGCCGTCGGACGGCCCGGACCACAGCGGGGACATCCCGCCGCGCACGCCGGGGCGGTTCAGTTCGGCGGCGTCGGGGATGTCGTCCGGCTGCTGCATCTCCAGCCACCGCGTCCACCGGCCGTCGGCGCTGGAACGGGTCCGCACCTCCACCGTGCCGCGCAGTTTGGCGTGGGCACCGGTCCAGGTGACGCCCACCATGCTGAACGGGGCTGTGGACCTGGCCTGCAGCGTCTTGAGCGACGCGTCGGTCCCGGTCAGCGAGAGCGAGTGCACATGCGTCCTGATCGGTGCCTGCACGGCCGACGCTGCGGCGCCACCGCCCGGCCCGGTCAGCGCGACGGCCACCGCCGCCACGGTGCCTCCGGCGACGACCGCGCCCACCGCCACCCAGGCACGCGTTCTCAACCCGGCAGGACGCGCGCGTCTGCCGCTGTGCTCTCTTCTCATGCCCCACCCTCAGGAAATGTGGCTCCAGGCCACACGATGAACGCGGGGGGCCGCTGACGTGGCGCCCGTGGGCCACGCCGGATTCCCCCTCGTTCTGACGGCTGCTGCTCGGGGGCACACGGCTGTCACAGAAGGTGCCCCATACACCCTGCGCCGCGGAGTTCTCAAATGTCACTGCCGGATCCGGGGCCCGGCGGCGGGCATCGGGGGGCGGCTGAAGTCGGTCGCGTGGCCGCTTATCTGATAGTCCGTCCGGTGGCTTCGGTGGGCCCAGTCGGGAGTGTTGCCCGGGGGCGGACGCTTCGGCGCGTAACCGTTTGAGGACGAATCCTCCCGTACGCCTTGAAGGAGATCTCCAATGAAGCGCCTAACCACGGCTGTTGCCGCTGTCGGTGTGGCCGGAGTGCTGACGATCGCCCTCCCGTCGAGCGCCCGGGCCACCAGCGGCACATCCCCGCACGTCAACGCCCATACCGGGCAATCCCTCGGCCCGGCGAACGCGACCGGCGGCATGTGCGTCCAGTCGTCGCCCGGCCGGACGGCGAAAACCGTCCCGGTACCCGCCCTCCCGCCCGGCGCCCCGTGCCGCGTGCCGTCCCCGCGCACGCAACCCGGCCCCTCGTAGGAACACGGGGCTGGTGAGAGCGCCGAGGAAGACGAGGGCGGCCCTCACCGCGACCGCGACCTTCGGGCCGCCCGACGACGGCCATGGCGCCTGAGCCCGGCCGTCTGCTTTCTTGACCAATTCCTGACGCTGCTTCCGCATCCGAAGATCCGTGCGTGGATGTCCACTTGGGTGTCACTCTTCGGCACCCTGTGAGGGAAGTGAAGTGCCATGGAAGTCACCGTCGTCGCGGTCGTGGTGATCGCCGTCTTTGCGCTCGTCGTGCTGCGCAGCGGAATGCGGGTGGTCAACCAGGTCGAGCGCGGTGTCGTGTTCCGCTGGGGGAAGGCGCTGCCGCAGCACCGGCAGCCGGGTGTCACGTTCCTGATTCCGTTCGCCGACCGGATGCGGAAGGTCAACGTGCAGGTGGTGACCATGCCGGTGCCCACGCAGGAAGGCATCACCAAGGACAACGTCTCGGTGAAGGTCGACGCCGTCGTGTACTTCCGGGTGACCGACCCGGTGCGGGCCGCCATCGAGGTCCAGGACTACGTCTTCGCCGTCGGGCAGGTCGCCCAGTCGTCGCTCCGCTCCATCATCGGCAAGAGCGATCTCGACGATCTGCTCTCCGACCGTGAACGGCTGCACGAAGGGCTCGCTCTGATGATCGACAGCCCGGCCGCCGGGTGGGGCATCCACATCGACCGCGTCGAGATCAAGGACGTACAACTCCCCGAGTCCCTCAAGCGCTCCATGTCCCGGCAGGCCGAGGCCGAGCGCGAGCGGCGGGCCCGGGTCATCACCGCGGACGGCGAGTTCCAGGCGGCCCAGCAGCTGGCGAACGCGTCGCGCATCATGTCGGACACCCCGGAGGCCATGCAGCTCCGGCTCCTCCAGACGGTCGTGGAGGTCGCCGCGGAGAAGAACTCGACGCTCGTGATGCCGTTCCCCGTGGAACTGCTGCGGTACTTCGACCGGGCGGCCCGCAAGCTCGGGCACGAGGAGGAGCCACAGCACGGCAAGGACACGGCCGCCGCGGTCCAGCGGCCCGCGGATCCCCGTCTGTCGGCACCGGCGGTACCCGCGCCCGGGGACGAGCGCCGGAACACCGGAGCCTGATCCCGCTGCCCGGCGGTCCCGGATCCGCCGGGCCGGGTCCGTTGTCCTGGGTCGTCATGGAGCGGAGTTAGCATCCGCTCCATGACGACTACAGACAACACCGGCAGCCCCCTCTTCGACATCGAGATCGGCGCCCTGCAGGGCGGCTCCGCGAACCTGTCCCAGTACGCCGGCAAGGCCGTCCTCGTGGTGAACGTGGCCTCCAAGTGCGGGCTGACCCCGCAGTACGCGGGCCTGGAGCGCCTGCAGGAGCGGTACGCGCCGCTGGGCTTCACCGTGCTCGGGGTGCCCTGCAACCAGTTCCTCGGGCAGGAGCCGGGAAGCGCCGAGGAGATCGCGGAGTTCTGCTCGGCGACGTACGGCGTGACCTTCCCGATGACCGAGAAGATCGAGGTGAACGGGGAGGGGCGGCACGCCCTCTACGACGGGCTCGTGGGCTTCGCGGACACCGAGGGCCACACCGGGGACATCCGCTGGAACTTCGAGAAGTTCCTGATCGGCAAGGACGGCCGGATCGCCGCCCGCTTCTCGCCGCAGACGGAGCCGGAGTCGGCGGAGATCGTGGCCGCGGTGGAGAAGGCCATCGCCTGACGTCCCGGGTCTCGCCTCTCCTTGACCTTGCCCCTGGGGCAAGCGGGAGCGTCCTCGGCACCGGGCGGAGGCGCCCGGTGACGGAGGATGACAAGGTGAGGAACAATCTGCTGACCATCGGCGCCTTCGCTGCCCGTGCACGGCTGTCGGCGAAGGCGCTGCGGCTGTACGACCGGCTCTGCCTGCTGGCGCCCGCGTACGTCGACGAGGCCAGCGGCTACCGCTACTACCGGGCCGACCAGGTCGAGCGCGCTCGTCTGGTCGCCCTGCTGCGCCGGCTCGACATGCCGCTCGCACAGGTGGCCGAAGTACTCACGGCACGTGAGTCGGACGGTGCACGGGCCTCCGCCATGCTCGCCGGCTACTGGGCCGGCGTGGAGGTGCGGATCGCCGCACAGCGGACCCTTGCCGAGTACCTCCGTGGACGACTGTCGGGGAGGAGCTCCGAGATGTACGGGAAGTTCGAGATCGGGACGGTGGACGTGCCCGAGCAGGCGCTGATCACCGAGACGCGGCACACGCTGGTGGACGAGCTGCCGGCGTGGATCGGGGCGTCGCTGGGGCGGCTGGAGGAGGCGGCGCGGGGGTGCGGCGGGACGACCGGGGCACCGTTCGTCGTCTACCACGCGGAGGTTTCGCAGGAGAGCGACGGGCCCGCGGAGGCCTGCGTGCCGGTGGCGGACCCGGAGGCCGCGCGGGCCTGGACCGAGGCACAGGGCCGGACGTGGGAGACGAAGGTACGGATCGAGCCCGCACAGCGGCTCGCGTACACGCGCATCACCAAGGCACAGGTGGTGCATCCGCAGATCCTCGCGGCGTTCGAGGCCGTGGAGGCGTGGATCGCGGAGCAGGGACTGGAGTACGCGGGGCCCTGCCGGGAGGTGTACTTCGCGGACTGGGACGCGTCGGGGCCCGAGGACGCGGTGTGTGACGTGGCGTTCCCGGTGCGGTGAGCCGGGGCCGGAGGAGCTGCGCTCGCTCAGCGCAGCTCCTCCGGGCACGGTGTCCCCCGCGGCAGCTGGTACGGCGCCGCCAGGCGGTAGGTACCCGGGTGTGGGGCCACGAGCTCCGTCCACTTGTCCCCGGACGCGTCCGGTACGGTCTCCATCAGACAGCCGTTGACGTTGTCGTACGTCTTCGGCATGCCGTCCGCGCGGTGCTTGGACTCCTCCGTCTCCTGCGGCGGCTTGACGCTCTTGCCCTGCGCGTCGACGAGGCCGAGCCACGGCGAGTACGGGACCCGGATGAGCACCCGGGCCGCCTTCTTCACCTCGATGGTCAGCTCGCCCTGCTCCGCGCGGTCGACGAGGGCCGGCGGATCCGCCAGCGGCGTGGGGTCGGTCACCGCGAACAGCTGCCAATTCGCGTCGCCCCAGATCTGCTTCAGATACGGCATGCCTCGCTGGACGAGTTCCCGCTCGCGCTCGCCGCCGTCGCCGTCCGGCTCCCCCTTCGGCAGCACCACGTAGTGCACCGCCCAGCGCTGCAGCCACGCGTGGTAGTTCGCGGAGTTGAGCGTGTCGTCGTAGAAGAGCGGGTTGCGCTGCATGTCGGCCTGCCGGTTCCAGCCGCGCGCCAGGTTCACGTACGGGGCGAGCGCCGACGCCTCGCGGTGCGAGCGCGCCGGAACCACCTCCACCCGGCCTCTCTCCGCGCCCACCACCTGGAGCTGGTTCACCAGCGGCGCCAGCTCGCGCGCCCAGGACGCCGCAGGCGTCGTGTGCACGATGTCGTCGACCGTCTTGAATCCGATCCAGCCGGCGAAACCGACGAGTGCGAGGACGACGGCGTACCACTTCCGGCTGCGCGGCACGGCGAACGGCAGCGCCGCGACCAGCGCCACCCCCGCGAACAGCATCGCGAGCCGGGTGATGTTGGAGCCGATCTGCGAGCTGATCACCCAGACCAGCAGCACGGAGAGCCCGTACACCGCCGACGTGATCCGTAGCGTCTTCCACTCCTTCGGAACCAGGAGGGAGACCAGGACCGCATAGAGGAAGGGCGGGAGCGCGGACGCCCACGTCATGGGCTGGGTGCCGGAGAAGGGGAAGAGCCAGGCCGACACGGCGACCACGACGGTGGGCGCCAGACCCAGCGCCCACGCTCCCGGGCGCCGCCTCTCCAGGAACAGCGCCACCGCGACCAGTCCGAGGAAGAGGCCGGCCACCGGGGACGACATGGTGGCCAGGGCGGCCAGCGCCGCGGCGCACAGTGCCTTCGCCCAGCGTTTGTACCGCCACCGGTGAGGCCAGCAGAAGACGGCCGCTGTCGCGCCCAGCGCGAACATCGTGCCCAGCCCGAACGTCACGCGCCCCGAGATGGCGTTGCAGAGCAGCCCGAACACTCCGGCCAGGGCCGGCCACCACGGCTCGCGGACCGCACGGCTGCGGATGAGGATCAGCGTCAGCAGCCCGGCCGAGATCGTCCCGGCGACCATCATCGTCGTACGGACGCCGAGGACCGACATCAGATACGGCGACACCACGCTGTACGACACCGGGTGCATGCCGCCGTACCAGGCGAGGTTGTACGCCGAGTCCGGATGCCGGCCCACGAACTCCGCCCACGCGTCCTGCGCGGCGAGGTCGCCTCCGCTGTTCGCGAAGGTGAAGAACCAGACGAGGTGAAGCACTCCGGCGAGCACCGTGACCGTCAGGGCGGGGTGGCGGCGGGCCAGGTCCGCCGGCCCGGACGACCTCATACGGGCGAGCAGAGCGCACAGCCGCGAGGCCGGCGCCGTCCCGCCGGCAGGCGGTTCGGGGCCGTCTTCGGGTGCCGTGCCCGACGCGGGAGGGCGGGGGCCGTCGCCGGAGGCCGTGTCCGCGGAACGCGCCCTGGTGCCGTCAGCCGCGGCCGGGGCGGCGGACCGGCGCATCCCGTCGGCATCGGAGGCGCCCGGTGGTATTCGCGGGCCCGCCGACCCGCCCGGAGGACGGCCCGGATCGCCGTCGTCGGCGTGTGTCGGCTCCGCTGTGGCCACCTGAAGGCACTCCCCGTGTCCCGTCTTCTGTTCCCGCCCCGGGTCCGGTTCCGTACCTCCCCGTGTCCGGACCCGAAAGAGTTCCGACACCGTTCCATCAGGATTCCCGCGAGCGTCCGTCCCGGGCCAGGTGTGCGAGGTGCGACCTGCCCCGGTCTCGCGACGCTAGCACGCACCCCGCCGACGGGCTCCCGGGTGGGGGCTCCGTGGGCGGGGTGCGCCGCGTCGTACCGACGTCCGGCAGGGAGGATCAGCCCATCCGGGTGAACTTCGCGCCGTACCCCGGTTCGGTGAGGTCCTTCTGCACGGCGACCGGGATGGTCACCGCGTGGCTGGAACCGTCGCCGACCTTCAGCTCGCCGACGACCGTGCCCGCCTTCGCCTCGTGCGGGATCGCCTTGCCGCCGTCACTGATGGAGATGCCGGTCTTCAGGCCCGGCCAGCCGACGGCCGTCATGTTCTTCGTGGCGACCACCGGGGTCTTCCCGCCGAGCTGGTCGTCCACGTACCCGACGACCTGGCCCTTCTTCACGACCATCGCGGTCGTCAGGCTCTGCTGGACCTTGCCGATCAGCTTCTGGCTGTTGGTCAGCGCCAGCTGCAGGCTGTCCCAGACCCGGCCGGTGTGGGCGTCCTGGTTGAGGACCGCGCCGTAGACCGTCTGCGTCTTGCCGTCGACCACCTTGGTGGCCGCCCAGACGAGGTTGCCGCCGGCCGGGGTCGACGAACCGGTCTTCAGGCCGATCACTCCCACCTGCTTCACCAGCAGGTCGTTGTTGTTGTAGATCGGCTGGTCCAGGCCCGGGATCTCCGCCTTGGCCATCCCGACGACGCTGCGGAACACCTCGTTCTGCATAACCGCCTTGGCCAGCTTGATCTGGTCGACGGCGGTACTCACGGTCGTCTTGTCCAGACCGCTCGGGTCCGTGTACGTGCTCTTCGGCATGCCGAGCTTCTTGGCGGCGGCGTTCATCTTGCCGACGAAGGTCTTGTTGTCGGAGTCCCAGCGGGCCAGCAGACGCGCGGCGTTGTTCCCGGACGGGATCATCAGCATCTGAAGCATCTGCCGCTCGCTGAACTTCTGGCCCTTCTTCATGGCCGCCGTCGACTCGTCCTCGTTCTTGGACTCGTCCTCGGCCTGCTGGTCCGCGGTGATCGTCGGGCCGGCCTCGTTCCCCTTGAGCGGGTGCTCCTGAAGCGTCACATAGGCCGTCATGATCTTGGCGACGCTCGCGATGGGCTTCGGGCTCTGGCTGCCCTCGGTGCCGATCACGCCGACACCCTGGACCTCGATCGCCGACTGGCCCTGCCCCGGCCAGGGCAGGTCGAGCTTGCCGCCGCCGAAGGTGTACGTCTCGTCGGCGGTCAGCGCGAGGGAGCCCGCGGGCAGCGGGCGTACCGCCTGCACGATCGCAAAGATGATCAGCAGCAGGACGACGAGCGGCGTCCAGATCTTGATCCGCCGCAGGACGGTGCGCACCGGGGTCTCCGGCGGCGGCGGGGTGTTGGTCAGCTCGGCGAGCAGGTCCAGCGGCGGCTTGGGCGGCAGCGGCTGCTGGGCGGTGCGCTCGGGGCCGACCCGGGGCAGCGCGGTGGTCGCCTCGGCGGGGCTGAGGGCGGGCTTCGGCTTCGCCGGCGCCGGCTCGTCCAGCGGCTTCAGCGCGACGAACTTGCTGGTGCGCTCGGAGTCGGCGGGCTCGGCCTGATCCTCAGCGGGGGCGGGCTTGTCGGTCTTGCCCGCGTCCTTGTCGGCCCGCTTGGCGCCACCCAGCTTCAGCATGGTCGTGGGCTGATCCACGGCAGGCTTCCCGGCGGCCGCCTCGTCCTCCGCCTCGCCTGCGGGCTTGTCCGAGGGCTTGTCGGCCGACTTGGCACCACCCAACTTGAGCATGGTCGTCGGCTGATCCACCGCCGGCTTCGCGGCAGCCGCCTCGCCCTTGCCCGAAGACTCGCCCTCAGCCTCACCCGCGTCCTTGTCGGCCCGCTTGGCGCCACCCAGCTTCAGCATGGTCGTCGGCTGGTCCACGGCGGGCCGCTGCATCTTGAAGATCGCGGTGGGCTGGTCCACGAAGGGAGCGTCGGCGGTGGAACCCTCCCCGGCCCCGGACTTGGAGCCGGTCTCAGCCGCGGAGCCGCCATCGCCCTCGGTCCCGGCAGCGTCCGGGTCCGCGTCCACGGACTCCACCTCGGGGACTTCCTCGTCCTCGGTCTCGGTCGCGGCAGGCCCGGGGTCGGCCGCGGCGGAACCACCGGAGGCGGTACCGGCGTCACGGGTCGCGTCCTCGGCCTCGTCCTCGGCGTCCTCGGCGTCCTCAGCCCCGGCCGCGTCCTCAGCCCCCGCCGCGTCCTCGGCGTCCTCGTCGCCCGGCTCGGCACTCTCCTCGGCACGGGAGGCGTCGCCGGACTTCGTCTCGGGCTCGTCCCCGGAGTCCTCGTCCCCGGCCGCGTCCTCGGCGTCCTCGGCGTCCTCGTCTCGCGGCTCGGCACTCTCCTCGGTGCCGGAGGCGTCGCCGGACTTCGTCCTGGCCTCGCCCTCGGCGTCCTCGCCCCCGGACCGGGACCCGGCAGTGTCCCGGTCCTCGGCGTCCGCGCCCTCGGCGGCCTCCTCGGGCTTGCGCGCGGCCTTCGGGGACGACGCGTTCCCGGTCTCCTCGGCCGGCTCAGGCCCTGCCTTCGCGGTGGAGGTCTCCCCTGCGCCGCCGGAACCGCCCTCGGCAGCCTCCGACTTGGCGCCGGGGTCCGAAGAGCCCTCGGAGGCATCGTCGGCCGTGTTCTCCGACCCGGCCTCGTCCTCGTCCTCCGTCTTGCCCTCGTCCGCGGTCCGCACCCAGGAGGCCAGCGAGGCTCGCTCACGGCCCTCGTCGGCCGAGCCCTTCGCAGAGCCCGCGTCCTTCGCGCCCGGCCCGGCGGAACCCTCGTCGGCCCCGTCGCCCTCGGGCGCCGGGTCGGCCTCGTCCACGGCCGTCCGGGCGGAGCCCCGCGGCAAGGAGAACACCGCTGTCGCCTGGTCGACCCGCACCGCCTCGCCGGCGAGCGCCAGCCGGGGGTCTCCCCCGGCTTTGGCGGACGCCGGAACCGCGGTCCCGCTCCCCGACGTCGGTTCTGCCGACGACTCGTGCTGCTTCGACCTGTCGGGGGACTCGCCCGCCACCGATGCCTCCTCCTTGTGCCACGCACGCACCCGCGCGTCTCGCCGAACCGTGAATCGCCGCCCGAACACAGCTGTCCGAACCATGTACCAGTGTCCTGTGTGAGGGGTTGACCCCTGCGGTAGACGAGAACGACATACCTACCGGTTCCACTACATTCCGGTCACGCACCCTCGACAGACCAATGTGAGAGGGGTCACCCTGTCATTCATCCACGCGGGGAGGCATGGATGGGCAGGAGCCGCAGAACAATTCCGGAGGAGCTTCTGCTGCTGGCACTGGACCCGACGACGGGTACCACTGCACAGCCGCAGTCGCTCGACCTCGGTCTGGCCGGAGCACAGCTAGTGGAGCTGGCGCTGGCCGGACGGATAGCCCCAGACGGGGATCGTATCGCCGTGGTGGTGCCACGGCCGACTGGAGATCCAACTTTGGACTGCGCATTGGAGTTGCTGCGAAGGCGCGGCGCTCCGGTGCGGGCCGTCCATTGGATCGGCGGGCCACGTCTAGGGCTGCGCCAGATCTATCTCTCGCATCTGGAGCGGTGCGGCATGGTCCAGGCCGTGCCAGGCCAGATGTGCGGGGTGCTGCCGACGACCCGGTACCAGGCGACGGACACCGCCATCAGCCGGGAGATCAGGGCCCGGCTGGATTCCGCGATCCGCACCGGCGTACCGCCGGACCCGCGGACCGCGGCGCTCGCCGCACTGGCCCATGCGGTCGGTCTCGGCAAGCACCTGTATCCGGGCAACGAGGGACGCTCGTCCCGTTCCCGGCTGCGGGACCTGATCCGGCACGACCCCATGGGCGGCCTCGTGGCGCACGCCGTGATGGACGTCCAGAACGGAGCGGTCGCGCAGCCGCGCCGAGGGCCGGCCACGGCCGCCCGCCCGGCCACCGCCGCAAGGCCCGCACCGGAACCCGCTCGTGGTGTTCCGATGCAGCCGAGCCACGGATCCATGGCGCGCGTCGTGGCCCACTGAGCCGCGGTCCCACGACCCGGCAGGATCACGGCGCAACCACCACCGGCTGAACCAGCAGGATCGGTACAGCAGGTACCGCACCACCCGGCACACGACCAGGACGAGCCGACCAGCACGTCCGGGAGCCGCCGGCCCGCGCGGGGTGATGAGACCGTACGTCCGGACGACGACACGGTCCCGCCGCCCCGCGCGGCCGCATGCGAAGGCAGTACGAGAACGGCCGGCACGGCGCTCCGTACGCCGGCGCGTGGTCGTGGCCCATCCGTGGTGCCCAGGTCCGGTCGTCGGCCAAGGACCTGCCAAGTTGTGCACGGACGCCGCATATCCAGGGTTTCCCAGCGGTAGAAAGCACCTTGGTGGCAATCTGCTCAGCAGCAGATACGCAAAGTAGAGGCATGCAGCCGGAGGTGCGCGTCAGTGGCGTCGAATGTCAATCCCACCGTCCGGCGGCGCCGGCTGGGCCAGGAGCTGCGCCGGCTCCGTGAAGTCAAGGGCATGACGGCCGAAGAGGTGGCGGAACGACTGCTCGTCTCGCAGTCGAAGATCAGCCGCCTGGAGAACGGCCGCCGCAGCATCAGCCAGCGCGACGTCCGCGACCTGTGCGGGGTCTACGAGGTCGAGGACCAGCGTGTCGTCGAGTCGCTGATGGAGATGGCGCGGGACTCCCGCCAGCAGGGCTGGTGGCACGCGTTCGGTGACATCCCGTACAGCGTCTACATCGGCCTGGAGACCGACGCGGAGTCGCTGCGGGTCTACGAACCCCAGATCATCACCGGCCTGTTGCAGACCCGCTCCTACGCGGAGGCGCTCATCCAGGGGGCGTTGCCGGAGACGTCGGCGGCCGACATCGACAAGCGCGTCCAGGTGCGGATGCGCCGACAGGAACGTATCGCCGCCGAGAACGCGCCGCTCCGCCTGTGGGTGGTTCTGGACGAGGCCGCGCTGCGCCGTGTCGTGGGCAGCAACAACGTGATGCGCGAGCAGTTGGAGCATCTCGCGGAGATGTCCCAGCTCCCGCACGTCACTGTGCAGGTGCTGCCGTTCGGGGTGGGGGCCCACCCCGGGCTCAACGGCCAGTACGCGATCCTCGAGTTCGCCGACGCGGCCGACTCGAGCGTGGTGTACCTCGAGGGCGTCACCAGCGACCTGTACCTGGAGAAGGCCCACGACGTGCAGAAGTACGCCGTCATGTACGAGCACCTGAGGGCGCAGGCCCTCAACGTGGAACAGTCCCGGCAGTTCATCGCGGACAGGGCCAAGGAGTACGCTCACTGAGCGCCTCTCGGACCAGGGCGGCGGATCTTACACCAGTGCAACCTTCAGGCGGAAGACACGCTTGGAATATGCCATCCGGTCGAGTGAACGACTGCTCCGGACAGGGATGTTGACGAGTAGCTTCGATCACGCCACCAGTCAAACAAGTTGGCGTGAATCGCATCACGGCCACCGATTGGGAACCCGTGACGCGACGAACAGCAACTCAGCAACTCGCTACCGGAGTGAACATGGCAGTACTTCAGGGGGCCACGGAATCGTGGACCAAGTCGTCGTACTCGGCGGGTAACGGCGCGTGCGTGGAGGTCAAATCGCCCACCGTGGCGGCCCTCTCCGTACGCGACTCCAAGACTCCCGACGGACCCGTCCTGGCATTCCCCGCCGACGCCTGGAACACCTTCGTGGCGTCGATCAAGTAGCACCGCCCGAAACAACAACCCCTCGAAATCACCGACAGCCCTCTCGACTGGCCCGCCGTCCCGGCCGAGGGGGCTCGCTCTTGCTCCGCAAGGGCTCGGCTCACCCCCGGGACGTGTGAGTCGGTTTCGAGAGGCGGACCGTGCCCAGCCCTTTTCGTCAGGGCCGGGGCGCGCTCGTCCTCTCGGAACCGGCGCGCCCTTCCGCCCACTCGCCGCAGGCGCGCGAGCGGTTCAGCGGAGTTCGTCCACGTACCGGTCCGTTCCCGGCACCGTAGGAACGAACGGCGCCACCAACTCGACCCTGCCCAGACCGCCTTCCGCCACCGCCGCGTCCAGACCGGTGAAGTGGCTCTCCCAGCACTCCCTCGGGTCCGCCTCCAGGAACCACAGCAGGGTCAGGCGCGTGTCCACCCCCTCCACCTGCCTCACATACGTCATGCGGTCGCCCGGCAACGGGGTCGGGCGGAAGAGCGTGACCATGGCGGCGGGGGATCCCACGAGACGGCGCGGGAGGTGGCGGGTGCGCAGCCACTCCAGCAGCGCGGCACGCTCCCCGGGCCCGTCCGCGTCGACGACCTCCAGGACCAGGCCCGCATAGGGGTGGTCCAGCGCGTGAACGTCACGCGGGCCCGCCGCGCCGTCCCGGTACACGGTGGTCTCGTGGTCCTGGAACGCCGTGAGGACATGGGTGCGGTCCCGGTAGACGCGCGCGTCGCGGTTCAGGCGCTTGTTGATGGCCACCGTCCAGCGCATGTGGTCGTCGTAGCGGCCGTCCGTGACCCAGTACGTCGAGAGGTAGCAGCCCGCCGTCACCGGCTGCGCCACCGCCGACTTCTCCGGATAGCGCAGGAGTTGCAGCTCCCGGTTGGCGACCCAGCGGCGGCCCGCGAACAGCCACGGCATGGCCATCGCGCCGGCGTAGTAGTGGTCGTCCTCGTACCAGCGGTTGTACGCGTACTCGTGCCCCGGGTGCGGTTCCACCATCGTGATCAGGGCATGGCCCACGCGGGCGCCATAGGGCCCCAGGGCCGCCAGTTCGGCGTAGATCTCGCTGCGCGTCTCCTCACTCATGCCGCTCCCCTTCCTTCCTCCACCGTCCGCCCATACTCTGACGTTCCGTCAGAAAATTCGCCAGAGTCCGGGAGGCCTGCGATGCCACTGCTTCAGGGCAGGACCGTCGTCGTGTCGGGGGTCGGTGCCGGACTCGGCCACCAGGTCGCGGCGGCCGTGGTGCGGGACGGCGGCAACGCGGTGCTCGGGGCGCGCACGGAGGAGCATCTCGCCAAGACAGCGGCCGGACTCGACCCGGACGGCGTGAACACCGCGTACCGGACGACGGACATCACCGACGAGGCGCAGTGCGAGGCGCTCGCCGCACTGACGCTGGAGCGGTTCGGGCGGATCGACGCGGTCGTCCACGTCGCCGCCTGGGACAGCTACTTCGGCGGCCTTCAGGACGCCGACTTCGCCACCTGGCACGCGGTCATCGACGTGAATCTGCTCGGCACCCTGCGCATGACACGGGCGTGCCTGCCGGGCCTCAAGAGGTGCGGCGGCTCGGTGGTCCTCATCGGCACCCAGTCGTCCGTCGCGGCGCCCTCCCAGGTGCAGCAGGCGGCCTACGCGGCTTCGAAGGGCGCACTGACCAGCGCGATGTACTCGCTGGCCCGGGAGCTCGGCCCGCACCGGATCCGGGTCAACACGGTCCTGCCCGGCTGGATGTGGGGCCCGCCCGTCGAGGCGTACGTGCGGTTCACCGCCCATACCGAGGGCGTTCCGGAGGCGGAGGTGAAAGGGCGCCTGACGGAGCGGATGGCGTTGCCCGAGCTGGCCACGGACGGAGACGTGGCGAACGCCGCCGTCTTCCTGGCCTCGGACCGAGCGCGGGCGATCACGGGCCAGTCCCTGCTCGTGAACGCTGGCGAACTCATGCGGTAGTCCGGCCGACTCCTCGGACGACCGGACGGAACGGGTCTCCTGCTCGTGCCGCGGCTCCCCTCCGGACCACCCGGGACCCGCATCCCGGAGCCCGATTCATCGGATGTCTCCCACTGGCGAAGTGCCCGCTCATGGTGTGTTCCTCGTCACGTGCACGACAACCGTCTCACAGGTCAAGAGAAGGTAAAATCGTTCTGCTTTCTGATCCGCGTTCATATCCATGACCAGCAAGGGTCTTGACCGCCTGCCTGACCGGCGGTTCAATCCCCGAAGTCCCCCGCTCCCGCACGGGGGCGCCGCCCGAATGCGCGTACTGGCGAAGTGCCGTCCGGTACCTGCAAGTTCACAAGGCGGACCCCTGGAGGGGGCACATGAACGGTCTCGACTGGGCCGTCCTGATCGCGTACTTCGGTGTGATGACCGCGATCGGTGTCTGGTCCCACAAGCGCGTCGACGACGTCAGCGACTTCTTCACCGCCGGCGGCAAGATGCCGTGGTGGCTGTCCGGCATCTCGCACCACATGTCGGGCTACAGCGCGGTGATGTTCACCGGTTACGCCGGTATCGCCTACACCTACGGCATCACGTCCTACGTCACCTGGGCGCTGCCCATCGCCATCGGCGTCCTGATCGGCGCCAAGCTGTTCGCGCCGCGCCTGAACCGGCTGCGCTCACGGCTGCACATGACCTCGCCGCTGGAGTATCTGAAGGACCGCTACAACGTGCCCACCCAGCAGGCTCTGGCCTGGTCCGGCATCCTGCTGAAGATCGTGGACGTGGGCGCCAAGTGGGCGGCGATCGCGACCCTGCTCAGTGTCTTCACCGGGGTCTCGCTCACCCAGGGCATCATCATCACCGGCGGCATCACCGCGGTGTACTGCACGATCGGCGGCTTGTGGGCGGACGCACTGACCGAACTGGGCCAGTTCGTCATCCAGTTGCTGGCCGGTCTCACCATGCTGATCATCGCGCTGAACAAGATCTCCGACCAGGGTGGCCTGTCGAAGGCGCTGGACTCGCCGAAGCTCGCCGGCCACGGCCACGGTTTCGCGGGCCCCTACCTGACCGTCTTCTTCATCTCCTATCTCTTCATCAAGCTGTTCGAGTACAACGGCGGCATGTGGAACCAGGCCCAGCGCTACATGGCGACGGGCAGCGCGAAGCAGGCGACGCGCTCGGCTCTGCTGTCGGCGGGCCTGTGGTTCGTCTGGCCGGTCATCCTCTTCATCCCGATGTGGCTCGCGCCGCTGCTGGTCACGGCCGAGAAGCCGGACGGCTCGGACGCCTACGGCCTGATGAGCGAGCAGTTGCTGCCGCACGGCCTGCTGGGTCTGGTGGTCGTGGGCTTCTTCTCCCACACCATGGCCATGTGCTCCTCGGACGCCAACGCGATCGCGGCGGTGTTCACCCGGGACGTGGTGCCGGTGATCTCGAAGGCGGCGCGAGCGTGGAACACCCGGACGGGCCTGATCGCGGGCCGGATCACCACGGTGGCCTTCCTCGGTCTGTCCATGGCGGTGGCGACGCAGGTCAACTCGCCCACGTTCAAGGACATCATCACGGTGGTCATCAAGTGGGTGGCCGGCCTGATGGGCCCGATCGCGATCCCGTTCATCCTGGGCCTGCTGCGGCCGTTCCGTAAATCCGGCCCCTCGGCCGCGCTCATCAGCTGGGCGGCCGGTCTGCTGGCGTTCTTCTTCGTCAACTACCACCTGGACTTCTCCCAGCGCACGGACGTGAAGCTGGAGTACCAGGTGGCGCTGCCGATGGTGATCTCGCTGGTCCTGTACATCGTGATCGGCCTGGTACGGCCGGAGGACACCCCGGAACGGGACGCGGTCATCGACCAGCTGAACACCGACGACGACGGCGCGACGGCGGCGGTGCCGGCCCAGGGCACGACGACGACCCCCTCGGGCGTCTAGGACGGGGGCGCGGCCCCGGGCGGTGCCTACGCCCGGGGATACCGCGCGAGCCACCCCGGCGAGGACCCCGTAGGGCCGTGGAGCGCGGCGCCCTGCGTCATCTCCATGGCGAAGTCGTCCGCCAGCACGAGCATCGTGGGACGGCCCTCCAGCTCGGCCAGCCAGGCCGGCGGCAGGGCCGTCTCGCCGTACAGGGCACCGAGCAGTCCGCCCGTCAGCGCCCCTGTCGCCGCCGACGGCCCGCCGTGGTTCACCGCGAGGCGCAGTGCGTGCCGGACGTCCTCCCCCACCAGCGCGCAGTACACGGCGACGGCCAGTGCCCCCTCGGCCGTACCACTCCCGGCGAGCTCCTCGATCCGCGCGGGGGTGGGCATACCCTGCCGCACCGCCCCCAGCGCGTGCTGCAACGCGTCGGCGACCGGCTGCTGCCCGGGCCGTGGGGCGAGCAGTCCGAGGGTTCGCTGCACGGCCGCGTCCAGGGTCTCGCCGCGGGCCAGGGCATGCACGATCACGGCGTACGCGCCCGCTGCGAGGTAGGCCGTGGGGTGGCCGTGCGTCTGTGTGGCGCACTCGGCCGCGAGTTGCATCACCAGCTGCGGTTCCCAGCCGACGAGCAGTCCGAACGGCGCCGAACGTGCGGCCGCCTCCGGCCCCGGCTCGCCGGGGTTCTTCGGAGCTTCCAGGGTTCCCATGGACTCGTCGCCGAAGCCGAGCAGACAGGCCCGGTCCGGGGAGCGGCGTGCGTACAGCCACTCCTCGCGGGCCAGCCAGCCGTCGTCCTTGCGACGCTCGTCGGGTCCCCAGTCGCGCTGGGTCGCCGCCCAGCGCAGATACGCGCGGTGCAGATCCGTCGGCGGATGCCAGGCGCCGGTGTCGCGGCGGACCTGGGCGCGGATGAGTCCGTCCACCGAGAACAGGGTGAGCTGGGTGAGATGCGTGATCGCGCCGGGCCGGCCGTACCCGGACTCGAGGTCGACCAGTCCCTCGTGGCCGTGCGCCTCACGGATCTGCTCCAGGGAGAGCCCTTCGAGCAGGGCTCCGAGGGCGTCGCCGACGGCCACGCCGAGGACCGTCCCGCGTACGCGGCTGCGAAAGTCCTGCTGCTCGGTGCGGCCCCAGACGGCACCGGCTGTCGCACCCACCCAGGCCTCCTCTCGGCACCGTCCGCACGTCCGACAGTCCAGCACTGTAATCGAACGGGAACGGTCGATTCAGGACACCGAAGAGTCAGGCGCGCCATATTCCCGGGCCTGATCGACCAGCCGAAAATCATCTGTAAGCGACCGCACGCCCTCTCCATAGTGGGATCATGGCCACCACGCGATCCCAGATCCCCTCCGCGCTCCCTCTGGCTGCCACCCTCCTCACCGCCACCGTCGCCCTCTACACGGCGCTCGTCGCATTCGGGAACATCACCGACTTCGGCACCAACCAGCAGTTCGTCCGCCATGTCCTCGCGATGGATACGACCTTCAAGGACGACGACCTGATGTGGCGGGCCGTCACCTCGCACGCATGGGAGGACGCCGCGTACGTCGCGATCATCGTCTGGGAGTCGCTCGCGGCCCTGCTCCTGATCGCCGCGACCTTTCTCTGGGCCCGCCGCCACCCCCGCGCCCGGCAGCTGTCCACCGTCGGCCTGCTGATGCTCCTGCTGCTGTTCGGCGCCGGATTCATCGCGATAGGCGGCGAATGGTTCGCGATGTGGCAGTCCAAGACGTGGAACGGACTGGACGCGGCCACCCGCGTGGTCGTCCTCTCCGGGGTGGTCCTCCTGGTGACACATCTGCGGGGGACGGCCCCGGCGGATGCCGCATAGCGCCGCTTCTCAGTCGCCCAGCACAGGGAGCAGTTCGGGCAGGTGGCCGTCCGATGCCGCGGCCGCCCGCTGCCGTTCCTCCGGGACCTCGCCGTACAGCGTCGTGCGCGGTTTCGCCGGGCGGCCCGCGGTCTCCGCCACCGCGACGAGGTCCTTGACGGACTTGTAGGAGCCGTAACGGGAGCCGGCCATACGGGAGATGGTCTCTTCCATGAGAGTGCCGCCGAGGTCGTTGGCGCCCGAGCGGAGCATCTCCGCGGCGCCGTCGGTGCCGAGCTTGACCCAGCTGGTCTGGATGTTGGGGATGTGGGGGTGCAGCAGCAGGCGGGCCATGGCCGTGACGGCGCGGTTGTCGCGCATCGTCGGGCCGGGGCGGGCGATGCCTGCCAGGTAGACGGGGGCGTTGGTGTGGATGAAGGGCAGGGTGACGAACTCGGTGAACCCGCCGGTCTCCTGCTGGATGCGGGCGAGGGTGCGCAGGTGGCCCAGCCAGTGGCGCGGCTGGTCGACATGGCCGTACATCATCGTCGAGGAGGAGCGGATACCCAGTTCGTGCGCGGTGGTCACCACCTCGATCCAGGTGGCGGCCGGCAGCTTGCCCTTGGTCAGGACCCAGCGGACCTCGTCGTCCAGGATCTCCGCCGCCGTGCCGGGGATCGTGTCGAGGCCCGCCTCCTTCGCCGCCGTCAGCCACTCCCGGATCGACATCCCGGTGCGGGTGGCGCCGTTGGCCACTTCCATGGGGGAGAAGGCGTGCACGTGCATGCCGGGAACGCGTTCCTTGACCGCCTTCGCAATGTCGAAGTAGGCGGTGCCGGGCAGGTCGGGGTGGATGCCGCCCTGCATGCAGACCTCCACGGCGCCCACCTCCCACGCCTGCTGGGCGCGGTCGGCGACCTGCGTGAGGGAGAGGGTGTAGGCGTCGGCGTCCGTGCGGCGCTGCGCGAACGCGCAGAAACGGCAGCCGGTGTAGCAGACGTTCGTGAAGTTGATGTTGCGGGTCACGATGTACGTCACGTCGTCGCCGACCATCGTGCGCCGGACGTCGTCGGCCACCCGGCACAGCGCGTCCAGCGCGGGGCCGTCCGCGTGCAGCAGCGCGAGGGCCTCGGCGTCGGTCAGCTTCGCCGGGTCGTCCGCGGCCGTGCGCAGCGCCGACCGTACGTCGGTGTCGATGCGCTCGGGTGCCATTCCGGGGGCCGCCGCCTCACGCAGCGCCGCCCAGTCGCCGTACACCTCGTCGAAGTCGTCACGGCGGTCGCCGGTCCGCCCCTCGGTGTCGATGGTGTGGTGCAGGTCCGTGCGGCCGGATGCCTGGAACACCTCCTCCGGCTCCTGCCAGGGATGCCCTTCGACCACCGCGTCCGCCCGCGCCAGCCCCGTCTCCGGATCGGCCAGCGCCCGGACGTGCGGCAGCAGCCGCGGATCCAGCCACGGCTCTCCGCGCTGCACGAACTCCGGGTACACGCAGAGCCGTTCACGCAGCTCGAACCCGGCAGCGCGGGACCGCTCGGCCAGCCGTTCGATCTGCGGCCAGGGCCGCTCCGGATTGACATGGTCGATGGTCAGCGGGGACACCCCGCCCCAGTCGTCGATGCCGGCCCCGATCAGCCGCTCGTACTCGCCGTCGACCAGGTTCGGCGGGGCCTGCAGACAGGCGGCCGGGCCCATGATGTGCCGGGCGACGGCCACCGTGGCGACCAGCTCGTCCAGTTCCGCGTCCGGCATGCCCCGCATCGCCGTGTCCGGCTTGGCCCGGAAGTTCTGGATGATCAGTTCCTGGACGCCGTGATACGCCCGCGCCACCTTGCGCAGCGCGAACAGCGACTCCGCCCGCTCCTCGTACGTCTCGCCGATCCCGATGAGGATGCCCGAGGTGAAGGGCACCGACGAACGCCCGGCGTCCTCCAGGACCCGCAGGCGGACCGCCGGCTCCTTGTCCGGGGAGCCATGGTGCGGGCCGCCCGGCTCGGACCACAGCCGGGCCGCCGTGGTCTCCAGCATCATCCCCATGGACGGGGCGACCGGCTTGAGTCGCTGGAAGTCCGTCCACGACATCACCCCGGGGTTGAGGTGCGGCAGCAGGCCCGTCTCCTCCAGGATCCGGATGGAGACGGCCCGCACATAGGCGATCGTGTCGTCGTACCCGTGCGCGTCGAGCCATTCGCGCGCCTCGGGCCAGCGGTCCTCCGGCTTGTCCCCAAGGGTGATCAGCGCCTCCTTGCAGCCCAGCGCCGCCCCCTTGCGGGCGATGTCGAGGACTTCGTCCGGAGACATGAACATCCCGTGCCCGGCCCGACGCAGCTTGCCGGGCACCGTGACGAAGGTGCAGTAGTGGCACTTGTCCCGGCACAGCCGGGTCAGCGGGATGAAGACGCTCTTCGAGTACGTGATGACTCCGGGCCGGCCCGCGGCCCGGAGCCCGGCGTCGCGCACCCGGGCGGCCGAGGCGGCCAGGTCGTCCAGGTCCGCGCCGCGGGCCTGGAGCAGCACCGCGGCCTCGGTGACGTCCAGCGCGACACCGTCACGGGCACGTTTCAGGGCGCGGCGCAGTGAGTTCTCGGTGGGACCGGTTCCAGAGGACGCGGAAGTCGTCATCCTCCGAGCATACGTTTGCGGTGATCAGGTCATACAGGGCGTTCCTGTGTCGGTCGGGGCAGGTCGTAGGTCACCAGGGCCGCGGCCACCGTCCGTTACGCCGACACGCGGCTGCCGATCGACTTCCCGTGCGGCGGAGTTTACGGGACGACCCCAGAGTGGGAGGCACCAGCACTGCACCACCCCTGTCATCCGACATGTTGGGAGCAGCAGCATGTGCGACGACGAGCACGGCCTCGGCAGACGCGCGCTGTTCGTGACGGGCGCGGCCGCCGCGCTTACGTTGGGAACCGTGAGCTTCTCCAGAGGTCCCGCCGCCGAAGCGGCCGACAACCAGGAGACGAGGACGGTGCGCGGCACGCTGCCCACCGGCTCGCCCGACTTCGTCTACCTCCCCGTCGACGTGCCCGGGGACGTCCGCGAGATCAAGGTCGCCTACACCTACGACAGGCCGTCCGTGCCGGCCGGCGCCCAGGGCAACGCCCTCGACATCGGCATCTTCGACGAGCGCGGCACCGAACTGGGCGGCAAGGGCTTCCGCGGCTGGTCCGGCGGCGCGCGCACCGAGTTCTTCATCCGTGCGGACGACGCCACTCCCGGCTATATCCCCGGCCCGGTCCGCCCCGGCACCTGGCACATCGCACTGGGCCCCTACACGGTGGCCCCGCAGGGTCTCGCGTACGAGATCACGATCACCCTCACCTACGGCGCGCAGGGCCCCACGCCGGCGCCCGTGTACCCGCCGTCCCGTGCCAAGGGGCGGGGCCGCGCCTGGTACCGCGGCGACTGCCACATGCACTCCTGGTACTCCGACGGCCGCCGCACGCCCGCGGAGATCGCGGCTCTGGCCCGGGCCGCCGGCCTCGACTTCATCAACACCTCGGAGCACAACACCCACTCCTCGCACGCCCACTGGGCCGACCAGGCGGGTGACGACCTGCTCATCCTGACGGGCGAGGAGGTGACCACGCGGAACGGGCACGTGCTGGCCCTGGGCACCGACCCGGGCACCTTCATCGACTGGCGCTACCGGGCGCGCGACAACCGCTGGGCCCGGTTCGCCCAGCAGATCCGCCGGGCGGGCGGCCTGGTCGTCCCGGCCCATCCGCACGCCACCTGCATCGGCTGCGGCTGGAAGTTCGGCTTCGGCGAGGCGGACGCGCTCGAGGTGTGGAACGGCCCCTACACGCCGGACGACGAGGCGACGCTGGCGGAGTGGGACAACACGCTGGTGGCGGCGGTCCGGGAGGGGCACGGCCGGTGGCTGCCGGCGATGGGCAACAGCGACGCCCACCGTGACCCCGACGCGATCGGCACCCCGCAGACGGTGGTCCTCGCCGACGACCTGACCCGGGATGCCATCCAGGAGGGCATCCGCGCGGGCCGCTCGTACGTCGCGGAGTCGAAGAACGTGTCGCTGACGTTCACGGCGTCCGGCAGCCGCGGTGAACACGCGGGCATCGGCGAGCGGTTGCGGGTGGACCAGGACACCCCGGTCACGGTCCGCGTGGAGGCACAGGGCGCCCCTCGCTGCACCGTCCGCTTCGTCACCGACCAGGGTGTGCTGTTCACGAGCGATCCGCTGCCGGTGGCCGGGTCGGGCACCGTCGAATGGCACACGACCCCGCAGTACGCGGCGTACGTACGGGCGGAGTTGCGGCACGAGGCCGCGGTGGGGCCGGTGCCGGGCGTGCCGGCCGCGTTCACGAACCCGATCTTTCTGGGCCGGTCGTAGGCCCACGGGGGGCGCGTGGCCGATTTCACGCGCCCCCGATGGACGGTCTGCGAGACTGCGCGTGAGTGCCCCGTTCTTCACGCCGTCAGGGGGAACACGAGACCATGCCGGGCTTCGCCGACCTCAAGTACCGCGCGATCACGGCGCTCCAGCGCCACGTCGTCAATCCGGTGCAGCGCCGCATTCCGGTCCAGACACTGCTGGAGACGACGGGCCGCACCTCGGGCCTGCCGCGCCGGACCCCCCTGGGCGGGCGCCGCATCGGCGACTCGTTCTGGCTGGTCTCCGAGCACGGCGAGAGGTCTCAGTACATCCGCAACATCCGGGCCGATCCCCGGGTGCGGGTGCGCATCCGCGGCCGTTGGCACACGGGCACGGCCCATGTGCTCGCGGACGACGACCCCCGCACCCGCCTCAAGACCCTGCCCCGCCTCAACAGCGCGGCGGTACGGGCGCTGGGGACCGGACTGCTCACGGTGCGGGTCGACCTGGACGACTGAGGTCACCCGCGGCTGCCGCCCCTCACCTCACCCGGGCCACACGATCGCCTGCACCTCGCTGTACGCGTGCAGGGCGTACGAGCCGACGTCCCGGCCGACCCCGCTCTTCTTGAACCCGCCGAACGGGGCCTCCATGTTCCGGCCGACGGTGTTCACACCGACACCGCCCGACCGCAGCCGGCGGGCCACGCGGAAGGCGCGGGCCACGTCCCCGGACCAGACGTAGTCGATCAGGCCGTAGTCGGTGTCGTTGGCCAGGGCGATGCCTTCCTCCTCCTCGTCGAAGGGGAGGACCACGACCACCGGGCCGAAGACCTCCTCCCTGACCACCCTCATGTCGGGCGTGCAGTCCGCGAGGAGGGCCGGGGCGACATAGAAGCCGCGCTCCAGGGCCGGCCGTCGGCCCCCGGCGACCAGCCGCGCGCCCTCCTTGCGGCCGAGTTCCACGTACGACTCCACACGGTCGCGATGCGCCGCCGAGATCACCGGGCCCACCACCGTGCCCCGCTCACGCGGATCACCGACCGTCAGATGACTTGCGTAGCCAGCCAGTCGGGACACCACGCGGTCGTACACGCCCCGCTGTGCGATCACCCGTGTCGGGGCCGTACAGATCTGCCCGCTGTAGAAGGAGAACGTGGTGCCGATTCCGGCCACCGCCGACTCGAGGTCGGCGTCGTCGAAGACCAGCGCCGCGCCCTTGCCGCCCAGCTCCATCAGCTGCCGTTTCATGGACCGACCGCACACCTCGGCGATGCGCTGCCCGACGGCCGTCGAACCGGTGAAGCTGACCATGTCGACGTCCGGGCAGTCCACGGCCGCCTCACCGACCTCCGGGCGCGAACCGCTCACCACGTTCACCACACCCGGCGGGGCGCCCGCTTCCTGGAGCGCCTCGGCCATGCGGTACACCGACAGCGGATCCTGCGGCGCCGGCTTCACCACCACCGTGTTGCCCATCGCCAGCGCGGGCGCGACCTTGCCCGCCGGATTCGCCCACGGGTTGTTGTACGAGGTGATGCAGGCGACCACACCGACCGGCTGGCGCACCGCGAGGGCCCCCATGACGGCGGCACCGCCGAACGGTCCCGCCTCGTTGATCTGCGGTGGCAGCGGCTGCTCCACCGGCTCCACCCGCGCGTACCGCCGGAACCGTGCCACCGCCACCCCGACCTGCATCCCGCGCGCCGTGCCGGTCGTGGCGCCGCTCTCCGCCTGCGCCAGGTCGGCGTACGGCACGAGGTTGTGCCGCATCACCTCCGCGGCGCGGGCGAGGACGGCGGCCCGCTCCTCGGGGGTCTTCCGCGACCACGGTCCGAAGGCCTCACGGGCCGCGGCGGCCGCGGCGTGCACCTGCTCCCGGGACGCCTCCGGCGCCCACCCGACGATCCCCTCGGTCGCCGGGTCGACGACCTCGTAGTGGCCCCCGTCGGGCTCGACCCACGCCCCGCCGACGAACAGCCGCTGCCGCTCGGTCACGTGGTGCTCACCGTCCTGGTGTCCCGTCCGGAGCGGAGCACCCGGCCCGGTACGGCCCCGGTCACCACGTCGTCCCGTAGCGCCGCGACACCGTTGACCCAGACCGCCCGCACCCCGATCGCCCTGGAGTCGAGCCGCGGGCTCTCTCCCGGCAGGTCGTGCACCAAGGTGGCCTGACCGGCGTCGATGCGCTCCGGGTCGAACAGGACGAGGTCCGCATGGAAGCCCTCCCGTACCCGGCCGCGCTCCCGCAGCCCGAACAACCGGGCAGGTTCGTCGGTCAGCATCTTCACGGCCTGCTCCAGCGGCACCAGCTTCCGGCCGCGCAGGCAGTCCCCGAGGAACCGGGTCGTGTAGGGAGCGCCGCACATGCGGTCCAGATGGGCGCCCGCGTCCGAGCCGCCGAGCAGGACGTCCTCGTGCCGCCAGGTCTGAGCCCGCAGTGCCCAGGAATCGGGGTCGTTGTCGGTGGGCATGGGCCACAGGACCGTCCGCAGCTCGTCGTTCGCGCAGATCTCGACCAGGCACTCGAAGGGGTCCTGGCCGCGCTCGGCCGCGATGTCGTTCACCACCCGCCCGGTCAGACCCTCATTCCGCGGGCTGTAGGTGTCCCCGATGACGTACCGTCCGAAGTTCGCGAGGCGCCGGAAGACGCCCGCCTCCTTGGAGCCGGCGCGCCGGAGCATCTCGGCGCGGACGTCCGGGTCGCGCAGTCTTTCGATCCGCTCGGGCACGGGCAGGCCGAGGATCGGACCCCACCCGGGGATCAGGTTGAGCGCGCAGAACGTGCCGAGCGACATGTTCATCGGGGTGAGGATCGGCATGGTGAGGGCCACCACGCGGCCGCCCGCCTTCCGGGCACGCTCGCTCGCCAGCAGCTGGCGCGGTACGCGTTCGGGCACGGACGCGTCGACGGTGAGCACGTTCCAGTTCAGGGGACGTCCCGCTGCGGCGCTCATCTCCACGAGGAGGTCGATCTCCGCGTCGCTGAACTGGTCCAGGCACCCGGCGACGATCGCCTCGATCTGCGTGCCCTCGTGTTCGCCCACCGCCTTGGACAGGGCCAGCAGCTCCGCCGGCTCCGCGTGCCGCGAGGCGACCGGCTTCCCGTCGCCGTCGGAGTGGGTCGCCGACTGGGTCGTGGAAAAGCCCCAGGCACCCGCGTCCATGGCCTCATGGAGGAGCCGCAGCATCCGCGCGAGCTGGTCCCCGGTCGGCTGGCCGCCGACCGCGTCCGGCCCCATCACATACCGCCGCAGCGCGCAGTGCCCCACCATGAAGCCCGCGTTGACGGCGATCCGGCCCTCGAGGGCGTCGAGGTACTCCCCGAAGGTGTGCCAGTTCCAGGGCGCCCCCTCCTCGAGAGCGACCAGGGACATGCCCTCCACCTTGGACATCATCCGGCGGGTGTAGTCGGCGTCCTCGGGGCGCCCGGGGTTGAGCGGGGCGAGCGTGAAGCCGCAGTTGCCCGCCGCGACGGTGGTGACCCCGTGGTTCAGGGACGGTGTCGCGTACGGGTCCCAGAAGAGCTGGGCGTCATAGTGGGTGTGCGGGTCGACGAAGCCGGGGGCGAGGACGAGGCCGGACGCGTCCTCGGTGGTCCGGGCCTGTTCGGTCACCGAGCCCATCGCGGCGATACGGCCGTCCCGCAGGCCGACGTCCGCCGTGTACGCGGGCGCTCCCGTCCCGTCCACGACGGTCGCGCCCTTGATGACGTGGTCGAGCATGGACCTTGCCTCCTTGGCCTCCGGTGCGGGTGAGCGTCCCGAAAGGGGCGCGGGGCGGGGCCGGTGCGCGCCGCCGCGTGGGCGCGACCAGCCGTGTCGCGCCCGCGGTCGCCGGACGGCCCGCGGCCCGGCCGCGGTCAGGCGCTCTGCCTGAACCGGGTGGTGCGATGCACCGGGTCCGTGTCGATCTTCGGGATGACGTGCTCACCGATCAGCCGGATCGTCTGCAGCGTCTCCTCCTTGGGGATCCCCACCGGCAGCCCGAAGCTCAGCTGGTCGGCTCCCGCCTGCTCCCACCTCTTGCACTGCCGCAGCACTTCGTCCGGGTCGCCGCAGATGAGCAGTTCCTCCTCGATGAGCAGTTCCATGAACTCCTCGGTGTACTCGGGGAGCGTCTCGGGCCAGACCGGGAAGCCCTCGGGGCGCGGGAAGGTGTCGTGGTAGCGGAAGACGAGGGACGGCAGGTAGTGCAGTCCGCCGTTCACCGCGATGCGGATCGCCTCCTCGTGGGTGGGGGCGCAGACGGCGGTGGTCGTGACCATCACGTTGTCGTTGACGAAGTCCCCGACGGGCTCGGCGTCGACGACGGCCGTCTTGTACTGCTCGAGGACCCACTCCATGTCGGAGACCTTCTGCACGCTGAAGCCGAGCACCCCGAGGCCCTTCTTCGCCGCCATGGCGTACGACGGCGGGGACCCGGCGGCGTACCACATGGCCGGGTGCGACTTCCCGTACGGCTTGGGGAGCACCTTGCGGGGCGGCAGCGACCAGTGCTTGCCCTGGAAGCCGGCGTACTCGTCCTGGAGCCACATCTTGGGGAACTCGGCGATGGTCTCCTCCCAGATCTCCTTCGTGTGGTTCATGTCGGTGATGCCGGGGAGGAAGCCGAGGATCTCGTGCGAGCCCGCTCCGCGTCCGCTGCCGAACTCGAAGCGGTTCCCGGTGAGGTGGTCGAGCATGGCGACCTTCTCGGCGACCTTCACCGGGTGGTTGACCTGGGCGAGCGGGTTGAAGATCCCGGAGCCCAGGTGGATCCGCTCGGTGGCGTGGGCGAGGTAGCCGAGGAAGACGTCGTTGGCCGAGAGATGGGAGTACTCCTCCAGGAAGTGGTGCTCGGAGGCCCAGGCGTACTTGAAGCCGGACTTGTCCGCCTGGATGACGTACTCGGTCTCCTCCATCAGCGCCTTGTGCTCGGCGAGCTGGTCGGTCTCGGCGCGCTTGCCCACGTATCCCTGTACAAAGAGCCCGAATTCCAAGGAGGTTCACCGTCCCCAAGAGTCATTATCTGACGCACCGTCAGTTCTTCTCTGCCGCCGACTGTGGCACCGCCCGGGTGGAGCGTCAATAGCTGACGATGAGTCAGGCAACGGCCACTCCGGCCAGCCAGCCGCCGTCGATCACGAACGGCTGCCCGGTGATGTAGGAGGAGTCGTCGCAGCTCAGGAAGAGGGCGAGCCGCGCCACCTCCTCGGGCCGCCCGATCCGGCCGAGCGGCACCAGCCTGCGGTACAGATCGTCGAGGGCCCTGGACATCTCCTTCGCGTCCGCGTCCGGGTCCAGCCGGGCCGGGTTGGACATCGGGGTGTCGACGGCACCCGGGCACACGGCGTTGACGCGGACCTTCCGGGACGCCAGCTCGATGGCCGCGACCCGGGTGAGACCGAGGACGGCGTGCTTGGTCGCCGCATACGTCCCCACGGCCGCCATGCCGGTCACCGCGGTGTACGAGGCGGTGTTGACGATCGTGCCGCCGCCGGCGGCCGCGATCTCGGGCGCCACGGCCTTGATCCCGAGGAAGCAGCCCACCTGGTTGACCCGGACGACGTTCATGAACTCGTCGAGAGGCGTGTCGACCAGCGCGTTGAACCGCAGGATCCCGGCGTTGTTGACCAGCCCGTCGATGCGCCCGTACGCCTCCTTCGCGGCGGCCACCGCGGCGGTCCAGTCCGCCTCGCGGCCCACGTCCAGATGGACGTACGCCTGGCCGAGCTCCTTGGCGAGCGCCTCGCCCCGGTCGTCGAGCACATCCGTGAGGACGACCCGGGCGCCCTCCGCCGTGAACAGCCGCGCCTCCTGCTCGCCCTGCCCGCGCGCCGCACCGGTGACGATGACGACGCGCCCGTCCAGCTTGCCCATGACACACCTCAGTTCAGATGGGGGGCTACCTCGGCCCCGAACGCCGCGATCTGGTCGGTGAGTTCCGTGCGGCTCCGGCAGCGGAACCGCACCTGGATCTGGTGCACACCCATCGCGCGGTACGCACGCAGCGACTCGGCGACCGCCTGTGCGGGGCCACTGATCGTGCGCCGCCCCACGTCCCAGCCCGGCTCGCCCACATACAGCGGCTCGGTGATGGCACCGACGGTGAACGGCCCCTCCATGCCCGCCTGCGCGCGCAGCCCGGCGAGACGGGCGATCTGCGCGGGCATCCGGTCCCGCGGGTCGCCCTGCGGAAGCCAGCCGTCGCCCTTCAGCGCCGCCCGGCGCACGGCGACGGGCGAGGAGCCGCCGACCCAGAGGGGGACGTGCTCCTGCGCCGGGCGGGGGCGCTGCCCGAGACCCTCGAAGTCGTACGCCTTGCCGTGGTGCTCCGGAAACTCCTCCGGCCCGAGGGCCGCCCGGAGCGCGTCGACGGTCTCGTCGAGGACCTCCCCCCGCCGCTGGAAGTCCACGCCCAGCGCCGCGAACTCCTCCGCCACATGACCGGCCCCCACCCCGAGGACCAGGCGCCCGCCGGAGAGGTGGTCGAGGGTGGCGTACTGCTTGGCGGTCGCCAGGGGATGCCGCAGCCCGACGATCGCGACGTGGCTGAGCAGCCGGACGCGCTCGGTGACGGCGGCGAGGTGGGCGAGGGTGGCGACGGGGTCGTACCAGACCGTGCTCATGGCCGGGGCCAGCCGGAGCGGGACGGCGACGTGGTCGCAGCAGGCGACGTAGTCGAAGCCGGCGCCCTCGGCGGCGAGGGCCACCGCGACGAGGTCCTTGGGCCCCGCCGCCCCCTCCCAGGACTCGGCGTAGATCGTGCTCTGGGACTGGATCGGGAGCTGTATCCCGTAGGCCAGTTCCCCGTCCGGCCGCATCCGCATGGACGCACCACCTCTTTCTGACGGACCGTCAGCCAAGAACGGTCGACTTCATCGTCATGGCTGACGACACGTCAGACAAGGCCCGTGCGGGCCCGCGTTCCGGGCGGCCGCCGGTGCGGCCGCCCGGAACGGCCGTTCTCAGGAGCCGTAGGGGTTGCGCAGGTAGGTCAGGCTGAGATCGCCCGTGTTGCCGAAGTACTGGGAGACCAGGTACGCGGGATCGGTCGCGATCACGCCCGCCTGGAGGTCGCTGCCGTCATTGGTGTCGTCCCAGGCCCACGGGGCGTGCGCCGCGTTGTCCTCGCCGTTGTCACCGCGGAACGCGCCCCACTTGGCGTAGGTCTCGCTGTTGTTGCGCCGACCCCAGAGGCTGTCGGAGGTGGTGAGGTCGGTGAGCCCGTAGCTCGCGTTGCGGTCGTTGCCACCGGTCGGGACGGAGCCCGCACCGCGACTCGGCGAGTAGACGATGCCGTCGCCGCCGGGGAAGGCGGTGCCGTCCCAGGCGTAGGCGCCATGGCCGCGCGCCTCCTGGAAGCTCGTCGGGTGCGCCGCACCGTCGAAGTTCTGCATGATCACGGTGCCGTCGATGTTCTCCCGGCCGTCGGTGAAGGGGCTGCCGGGCGGGATGTACGAGTAGAAGTTGTCGTGTGCGAGCGTCACGACGGCCTGCAGGGTCCCGTACGCGCTGCCGTCCTTGCGGACGACCTCCAGCTGGCCCTCCATGTCGTTCTCGTGCGAGAAGAGGTTCAGCGGGTAGTCCTTCCAGTCCCTCGGGTGGAAGAAGGCGTAGGTGATGTACCAGTGCGTCGCGGTCTCGGCCACCGAGTAGTACACGGTGCCGGTCAGCCGCGAGGCGTTGGCGTCCAGGTCCTCCCAGTTGTTGACGGTGCTCCAGTCGCCGTCGTAGTTCACCGGCGCCAGGTAGTCGGCGGTGTAGTACGACGACGAGGTGTCCTGGTGGTGCAGCGGCGCCCAGCGGTAGGCGAGGTCCGCGTCACTGGTGGCGGCCGACGCGGGCGGGGCGACGAACAGCGCGGTGGCGCCGACGAACGCGGCCGACAGGGTGGCCAGGGCCGATCTCCAACGGGGCACGGTGGTCCTCCGGTAGGGGGCTCGGGGAGGTGCGGGTGACCCCATGCTGAGGACCGGCCGGCCGCGCTGCCGCCGTGGTCGATCAATGTTCAACAGGGGACGCGATTGTTCACCTGTGCACCCCGGACCGTACGCGGACGCCCCTCATCTCCGGGTCATCTACCGTTCTTGTCAGGCCTGTTCGGGCCACAGACCGTCCTCGGTCAGCCCCAGCAGCTCGATGGCGTTGCCCCGGACGATCCGCTCCACGACGTCCGCGTCCAGGTGCCCCATCTGCGCCTCGCCGACCTCGCGCGACTTCGGCCAGGTGGAGTCGGAGTGGGGGTAGTCGGTCTCGTACAGGACGTTCCCCACCCCGATGGCGTCGAGGTTCCTGAGCCCGAAGGCGTCGTCGAAGAAACAGCCGTAGACATGGTCGGCGAAGAGCTCGGACGGCGGGCGGTGGACCTTGTCCGCGACCCCGCCCCAGGCGCGGTTCTCCTCCCAGACGACGTCGGCGCGCTCGAGGATGTACGGGATCCAGCCGATCTGCCCCTCCGCGTACATCACCTTCAGGTTCGGGAAGCGTTCGAACTTGCCGCTCATCAGCCAGTCGACCATCGAGAAGCAGCAGTTGGCGAAGGTGATGGTGGAGCCGACGGCCGGCGGGGCGTCCGCGGACGTGGAGGGCATCCTGCTGCTGGAGCCGATGTGCATCGCGATGACGGTGCCGGTCTCGTCGCAGGCGGCGAGGAACGGGTCCCAGTCGTCGGTGTGGACGGACGGCAGCCCGAGGTGCGGGGGTATCTCGGAGAAGGCGACGGCCCGGACGCCGCGCCCGGCGTTGCGCCGCACCTCTGCCGCGGCCAGCTCGGCGTCCCAGAGCGGGATGAGAGTGAGCGGGACGAGCCGCCCGCGCGCCTTGGGCCCGCACCACTCCTCCACCATCCAGTCGTTGTAGGCACGGACGCAGAGGAGGCCGAGCTCGCGGTCCTTGGCCTCGGTGAAGGTCTGTCCGCAGAAGCGGGGAAAGGTCGGGAAGCAGAGGGCGGACCGGACGTGGTTGACGTCCATGTCGGCCAGGCGCTGGGGGACGTCGTACGAGCCGGGCCGCATCTGCTCGTATGTGATGACCTCGAGCCTGATCTCGTCCCTGTCGTACCCGACGGCGGTGTCGAGGCGGGTGAGGGGCCGGCGCAGATCTTCGTAGACCCACCAGTCGCCGAGCGGTCCGTCGTCGCCGGGCGCACCCATGACGGGTGCGAACCTGCCGCCGAGGAAGGTCATCTCCTTCAAGGGCGCACGGACGACGCGCGGGCCCACGTCCCGGTGCCTGCGCGGAAGCCGGTCCTGCCACACGTCCGGTGGCTCCACGGTGTGGTCGTCGACGGAGATGATCTGCGGAAAGGCACCGTCGGTGCCGTTGGTCTGTGAGGTCTCCATGACGCTCACCGTAGCGCTGATCTGACGAACCGTCAGTTAATGAGCACTCCCCTTCAGTACTCCCCCGCCCTTGCGCATAGGGGGAGAACATGTGTGAACCTTGTGACACACCGCCCGGTGACCTGTGATCGCCGTCTCCCACAGCTGACGCATCCGCCATGAACAAGGCAAACTGGCCTCCTTGTTGTGGTCTGTTCGGCAGGGGGCCTGGGGGCAGCGATGGACGGTGTACCACGAGTGCCTGAGCAGCGGCGTCCCGAGCGATCGGCGGCGCTGCGCTTCGGCGTGCTCGGACCGGTGCGCGCCTGGCACGGAGACGATCCGCTGGCCACCGGCTCGCCGCAGCAGCGCGCCCTGCTGGCCGCGTTGCTGCTGCGGGAGGGCCGTACCGCGACGGCGTCCGAGCTGATCGACGCGCTGTGGGGCGACGACCCGCCGCCCCGGGCACTGGCCGCCGTGCGGACCTACGCCTCCCGGCTGCGGAAGATACTCTCGCCCGGCGTACTGGTCAGCGAGTCGGGTGGGTACGCCCTGCGCCTGCCTGACGCCCGCTCGCTGGACCTCGCGACGGCCCAGGAACTGGCCGCGCAGGCGGAGAAGGCCAAGAACGTCGGGGATCTGGGCCATGCCCGGCAGGTGCTCAACGAGGCGCTGGCGCTGTGGGACGGGGAGTCGCTGGCGAGCGTGCCCGGCCCGTACGCGGACGCCCAGCGGACCCGCCTGGAGGAATGGCGCCTCCAGCTCCTCGAATCCCGCCTCGACATGGACCTGGAACAGGGCTGCCACGCGGAGGCGGTCTCCGAGCTCACGGCCCTGACCGCGGCGCACCCGCTGCGCGAACGCCTTCGCGAGCTGCTGATGCTGGCGCTGTACCGCTCGGGCCGCCAGGCCGAGGCGCTGGCGGTGTACGCGGACACCCGCCGTCTGCTCGCCGACGAACTGGGGGTCGACCCCCGCGCGGGCCTCAAAGAGCTCCAGCAGCGGATCCTCCGCGCGGACCCGGGCCTGGCGGAGCCGTCGGCACCGGCCGCCGAGCCCGCCGCAGCACCCGTCCGTCCCGCCCAGCTCCCGGCCACCGTCCCCGACTTCACCGGCCGGGCGGCTTTCGTCACCGAGCTGGGCGAGGTGCTGGCGTCGGCGGAGGGCCGCGTGATGGCGGTCTCGGCGCTGGCCGGCATCGGCGGCGTGGGCAAGACGACGCTCGCCGTCCATGTCGCGCACCAGGCCCGCGGGGCCTTCCCCGACGGCCAGCTGTACGTGGACCTGCAGGCCGCGGGCCCCCGTCCGGCGGAGCCCGAGACGGTCCTCGGCTCCTTCCTGCGCGCCCTGGGCACCGCGGACTCGGCGATCCCGGACTCGCTGGAGGAACGGGCGGCGCTGTACCGCTCGGTGCTGGACGGCCGACGGGTCCTGGTCCTGCTGGACAACGCGAAGGACGCGGCCCAGGTGCGCCCCCTGCTGCCCGGCATGGAGGGCTGCGCGGCCCTTGTGACCTCCCGGGTCCGCATGGTCGACCTGGCAGGCGCCCACCTGGTGGACCTGGACGTGATGTCCCCGGAGGAGGCGCTGTCGCTCTTCACGAAGATCGTCGGCGCGGAGCGGGTGGCGTCCGAGCGCGAGGCGGCGCTCGATGTGGTGGCGGCATGCGGCTTCCTGCCCCTCGCCATCCGCATCGCGGCGTCCCGCCTGGCGGCGCGGCGCACCTGGACGGTCTCCGTCCTGGCGGCGAAGCTGGCGGACGAACGCCGTCGCCTGGACGAACTCCAGGCCGGCGACCTGGCGGTGAAGGCCACCTTCGAGCTCGGCTACGGCCAACTGGAGCCGGCCCAGGCCCGCGCCTTCCGGCTCCTGGGCCTCGCGGACGGCCCGGACATCTCGCTTGCGGCGGCCGCGGCGGTACTGGACCTGCCGGTGGAGGAGACCGAGGACCTGCTGGAGTCCCTCGTCGACACGTCCCTGCTCGAGTCGGCCGCGCCCGGCCGCTACCGCTACCACGACCTGGTCCGCCTCTACGCGCGTGCGTGCGCGGAGCGCGACGAGTGGCCGCCGAGCGAGCGGGGGGCGGCGATGTCGCGGTTGCTGGACTTCTATCTGTCCACCGTCGCGGGGGTCTACCTGATCGAGCGGCCCGGGGACCGTCTGGTGGACCACCTGGAGCACGCCGAGTACCCGGGGCTGACATTCGCGGACCGCCACGACGCCCAGGACTGGCTGTATTCGGAGGCGGTCTGCCTGCTGGCGTGCGTACGCCAGGCCATACGTCCCGGAACGCTGCGTCGCGCCGTCGACATTCTGTGGGCGGCGGTCGACCTGGCCGAGTCGGGCGCCAACTCAAAGGAGTACGAGGCCGTGGCCGCGCTCCTGCGAAGCGTTGCGCAGGAGGCCGGGGATCTCCGTACCGAGGCGCGGGCTCTGACCGCGCTGGCCTTTGTGCACCAGCACTCAGGCAGCAGGTTCGACGTGGCCATTCAGGAGGCGCAGAGGGCCAACGAGTTGGCCCGGGCGGCCGACGACCCGCTCACCGGCTGCTGGTCGTCCAACATCAGCGGCGTGATCGCGTTGTACCAGAACCGCAACGACGCGTGCGAGGACCACCTCAACCGCGCCATCGAGAGCTTCCGGGCCCTCGGGGACCGCCCGGGTGAGGCGAGCGCCCTGTGCAACCTCTCGCGCGTCCACCTCGCCACCGGACGGACGTCGACCGCCGTGGAATTGGCCCGGCAGGGCACGGCGATGTACGACGCCATGGGACACGCCCTGAAAGGCGCCAACGGCCGGTACGCACTGGGCCTCGCCCTCACACAGAGCGGGAAGCTGGCCGAGGCGACCGAGCACCTGAACCAGGCGCTGCGGGTGTTCCGGGACAGTCGGCAGCGGCTGTGGGAGGGCATGACCCTGTTCCGGCTCGCCGAACTCGACCTCGCGGCCCGGCGCCCCGCCCAGGCGGCGGCGAACGCCGAGATGGCGCTGACGCTGCTGCGTAGCATTGGCGGCGAGTGGCGGCACGGCAACGTCCTCACGGTGCTGGGGCGTGCCCTCACCGGGATCGGCCAGCTGGATCGGGCCCAGGTGTGCTGGCGCGAGGCCCTCGAACTCTTCGGAGCGCTGGGAGCACCAGAAGCGGACGAGGTCAGAGGACTGCTCAACGTGGCGTCGGCCGCCTGAGCCCGGGCGGATGGCATCCGGGAGTGGACGTTCATCGTTCGTTTATCGCCGCACAGCACTCTTACCTATGTCGAGCCGTTGCGTCGGGGGGCAGGCGGAGCGGCGGCCGGCCGGCCCCTCTAGGGTGAACCGGCCCGGCAGATCCGTCCGGCAACCCTCGGGGGAGTTGCCGGGCGGATCCTGCCCATCCAGCGCACAACACAGGGGAGTCAGCAAGATGACCGACCAGAACAGCACGGACAACGTCCACGCCACCGGTGAGCCGACCGGCGAGGCGTCGACAGACAACGTCCACGCGACCGACGAACCCGTCACCGTCAAGAACGTCCACGCCACGAGCGACCCGCTCAACCTGTCGGACGCCGGCACGGCTACGCCGGACAACGTCCACGCCACGGACGAGAAGGCCTGAACAGACCCATCTCCACACGGGGATCGGCCGCGGCGGCGCGGAGGGGGAGCCGTCGCGGCCGAGGTGTGTCAAGAGCAGGCTTTGCGCCTATTCCTGGCGTCAATCATGCGTTCGCATCGAACAGTTGTCCCCCTTGGCACTAACGCCACTTGCTGTTCGGAAGGCCCCCCTTCTTAGCTTGATGTTTAACCTCGCACGTCACCCGACCTGCTGAGATCTCCCATTTCCAGCGGTATGTGAGACGGCCGCCCTCCACGCTTCGAGATGTCG
>NZ_JBSFJX010000025.1:0-88628 GCF_053598275.1 Streptomyces sp. NPDC001156
CGCGGGAGACCAGTGCATCCACCACCGTTCGGGATGCGCCAGTTGACCAGGACTGGGTACAAGACTCACTCCTGCTCACTGACTAGGAACGGTCGTCCTACGCTGGCCTTACCTGCCGGCGGCAACCGCTCGCGCCGTCGGCCGGGCGTCCTGACTGGTTCGAGACCTCCAGGCGCGTTCATGGCCGACAAGCCACTGGTTCGTCTGACCGGGGGCGGCCACAGGCGTGGGCGCGGCCGGACGTGGCGCGGATCGCCGGAGCGACCGCGCGATGTTTCGGTGCCCCGCATCGCATCGAGCCATTGCCCTCACCAAGAGCGGGCATAGGTCCCGCTTTTGGCCACGCATGGCGCCTGACCAGCACTCCGGTGCTGCGGCGCACCCGGAAGGGCTCGATCGCGGGACGACACCCCGGCGCCTATGGCGGCTCTCGGAATCACCTATGGCGAAGACGGAATCCCGTACGTCAGCGCGCGCTTTCGACCCGTGTCAGCTCGCGAACGAGGTGACGGGACAGCGGACGCGGCACGGTCGTGCTCGCTGACCCTGGAGATTCGATACGAAGGATGGACCTCATGGGTTCTCTTGCTCTGACCGGACGCGTGGCGCTGGTGACCGGGGCGACCAGCGGGATCGGTGCCGCCACCGCGACCCTGCTCGCCGAGCGCGGCGCACACGTGCTGGTCGCGGGCCGGGACCGCGCCCGCGGCGAGTCCGTGGTCGGCACCATCCGGGACCGGGGTGGGCGGGCGGACTTCGTCGCCGCCGATCTGCGCACCGCTCAGGGGGCGCGGGACTTGGCCCGGGAGGCCGTCGCACTGGGCGGCGGCCGGGTGGACGTCCTGGTCAACAATGCGGGTATCTTCCCGTTCGGCCCGACGGACCAGACGCCGGAGGGCGATGTGGACGCCGTCTACGACCTGAACGTGAAGGCTCCCTTCCACCTGGTGGCGGCCCTGGCCCCGCCGATGGCCGAACGCGGGGAGGGGGCGGTCGTGAACGTGAGCACCATGGTCGCCGAGTACGGCGTGGCCGGCATGGCGCTCTACTCGTCCAGCAAGGCGGCGGTGAACCTGCTCACCAAGGCGTGGGCCGCCGAGTACGGTCCGCGCGGGGTGCGGATCAATGCCGTGGAGCCCGGCCCGACGCGTACCGAGGGCACCGCCGGTATGGATGAGGACCTCGACGCACTCGCCGCACAGGCCCCGGCGGGCCGCCCGGCCGCGCCCGAGGAGGTCGCCGAGGCGATCGCCTATCTGGCCGGCGACGCGGCGAGCTTCGTGCACGGGGCGGTACTGCCCGTGGACGGCGGTCGTACGGCCGTCTGACGAGCCCGGTGATGCCGGGCGGCGGCCATGGGGCCAGGGAAGGGCACCACGGCCGCCGCCCGGCCCGCCGCGGAGCCGGACGGGACCACGGGCGAGACCCCGTCAGAAGTAGTGGACGTCGCTGAGGTCGATGCCGACCATCAGGTGATCGCGGAGCGGACGCCCGTCGGGTCCCCGGCGGTACGCGCGGCGCTTGGTGGGCAATCTGATCCCGTCCGCTTCCGCGATGTCGTACATGTAATGGGCGGCCGCGAAACCACCCGCGATGTCGACATGGTAGTCGTGACGCCTGACCAGGAAGTCGTCACCGAAGTAGAAGTCCTGTTCCCTGCTGTGACTCTCGATCCCGTCCGGGAAGGAGACCCGCAGACCACGCCATGTCTCCGTCGGGGACTCGGCCCACGGCTCCTTCTCGTGAACTGCCATCCCGGGCATGAGCATGAAGAACGGAGTCGTCAGATACGTCCACAGGGCATACCCGTTGAAGTAGGCCCGGTCCAGCGGATCCCACGGAGTCTCGAACGTATGCCCCGCGAACCCCTTCCGGTGCTCGAAGCGTTCGGCCACGACAGATCCGTCGGCGCGCTCGATCGCGGTGCGGTCGGGGGTGAAGTCGCTGCGCTGATCGGGGCCGCCGAAGGGACGCACCGACGCGTGCTCCTCGTGCAGGCTCACGGTCATCTGCCGGGGCTGCGGGTCCTGGGGCATCCCCTTGGCCCTGAAGAGTTCCCCTTCACTGACGATCGTCGCGGTGCAGGTCGACAGTCGCCGCCACCGGTCGACGCCGCCGTGGGCTTCCAGGACTGCAGACAGCAGGTCGCTCATTCTCTCCTCCTCGGTCCACGGACCGGGGCGATCCGGGGACCGGCCGGAACCGTGTCGTGGCACCGGGTCCGGTCCGAAGTCGTCTCCACGGAAGTCTGGCGCACCCCCGCGGTCAGGATTCCCGCGCCACTCGGGGTTGCTCGGCCCATTGCGCCGACCGGGTGCACGGCGGGTCCGCGCCGGTCACCGGCTGCTCCGGTCAGCCGGACACCTCGAGGTCCGTGGGGCTGCCCGTCCCGCGCGCGGCCGGGCGCCTGACCGCAGTGCGAGGGCGTCACCGGCGGCCCGGACACGGCTCCGGCTCACGAACCGTCGTCCGTCTCCCGCACCAGCTCGATGGCCCTGGCCAGGGTGTCGAGCCGGGCCTGCAGCGACTCCCCCGCCGGGTAGAGGCGGACGGTGTCCACGCCTGCCTCACGCCACACCCTCAACCGTTGCCGCACCATGGCTTCGGTGCCGATCAGCGTCGTGCCCAGGACCATCTCGTCCGTCACCAGGCCGGCGGCACCGTCCCGGTCGCCGGACTGCCACCGCTCCCGCACCTCGGCGGCGATCTCGGCCCAACCCTGGCGGCTGTAGGCGTTGTTGTAGAAGTTGGTGGACGCGGAGCCCATGCCTCCCAGGCTGAAGGCCAGTTCCTTCTTGCGCGTCGCGGTCATCGCCCCGAGCGCCTCCTCGTCGGGCGCGAACGCGACCTCCGCCCCCTGGCAGATGTCCAGCTCCGCACGCCTACGGCCGCTTCGGGCAAGGCCGTTGTCGAGATGGGCGAAGTAGGCACCGGCCGCACCCTCGGGCACGAAGCTCGTTCCCAACCAGCCGTCGGCGACCTCCCCGGTCAGCTCCAGCATCGCCGGTGACAGCGCGGCCAGATAGACGGGGATCCGGTGCTCGGCGCGCATCGACAGGCGCATCGGGACCGCCTCGCCGCCCGGCAGCGGAATACGGAACTCGGCTCCGGAGTAGGAGAGTTTCCCACCGTCGAGGACCCGGCGCACGATCTCCACGGTCTCGCGCATACGCCTCAGGGGCCGGGCGAACGGAACCCCGTGCAGGCCCTCGATCACCTGGGGGCCGGAGGCGCCGAGACCGAGCAGGAACCGTCCGCCGGACAGATTCGACAACGTGATGGCGGTCTGTGCCACGACCGTCGGAGTCCGCGTCCCCACCTGCATGATGCCGGATCCCAGCAGCATCCGGTCGGTGCGCGCCGCGTAGTAGCCGAGCGCCGAGGGACCGTCGGAGCCCCATGCCTCGGCGACCCAGCACACGTCCAGGCCGAGCTTCTCGGCCTCCACGACGAAGTCGGTCTGCTCCGACCAGCGTTCACCGCCGGACGCCTCGATGGTGGTGGCGGTGCGCATCACTTCTCCGCCCGCTTCTTGATCTGCTCCAGGGTGGCGGTGATGTTCCGCTCGAACTCGCGCAGCCGCACGAACACGATCTTCTGCTCCTTCTCCGGCATCCGGTCGATGGCCAGGGAGAGACCGGAACGGCCCGGGCCCAGCTGCATCCATTCGGACAGCTCGGTGCCGCCGTCCTTGGGCCGGAGCCGAAAGCGCCAGACCGCTGAGGGGTTGGCCGGGTCCTCCACGGCCCAGGCGAGCGACAGCCCGGGTTCGCACTCGATGACGTGCGAGGTCGTCTGCCACTCCCCCAGCGCCTCATGCTTGCTACGCCCGACGAATCTGGCGCCCACGGCCGGCCCTGCCGCCCCGTCGAGCCACTCGACCGACTGGAGCTCCGCACTCATGGTCGGCATCAGCTCGATATCGCTCACCAGCGACCAGACCCGCGTCGGCGGGGCGTCGATCCAGGTCCGCACCTCGAGCGTGGGTGTGTCCGCGTAACGTGCGCCCGTCCACTCCAAATCGGCCAGCCTCCTCGCCATCGAGCAGTTGGCCCCAAGGGTTGCTTCACAAGACTTACCCTGTCAAGGACCGTGGGCGGCGGGTCCGTCAGTCGGCACCGAACCGGCGGCGCACATCCGCCCGTCGCTTGAGCCGTTCCGGATACCCGGGCCCCATGCGCATCGAGGTGTCCTCGGCCTCCAGCGGCTTCCGGCACACCGCGCAGACCACCTCGGCCCCGGTGTCGTGGCCGCACGTGTCGTGGTGGAACACCACGGGGACGCCTTCCTCCCCTGCCAGCCATCGATCGCCCCAGCGGGACATGGCGGCGAGGACGCCGAACAAGTCCCGCCCCTTCTGCGTCAGTACGTACTCGTGACGCCGCGGCTCGCTCTGGTAGAGCCGCTTCTCCAGGACACCCTCGTCCACGAGGTGACGCAACCGGTCGGTCAAGGTGTTGCGCGCGATGCCCAGCCCCTGCTGGAACTCGTCGAAGCGGCTGACCTCGTAGAACGCCTCACGCAGCACCAGCGGCGTCCAGCAGTCACCCAGGAGGTCCATGGTCCGCGCGATGGAGCACGGCCAGTTCTCGAAAGACGTCCGTTTCATGCACTCACCCTAGCGAGTCTCACCAAGAAACCCAGCTGATGATCAGGGCGGTGATCGGCGATTGCCCGCGTCTCCCGGGGTTCCGCGGGGCGAGGCACTCCAGTCCGGGGGCGGCACAAACGCCGCCGGCGGAGTGACGGCCGTCCGGGTGACGTCCGCACGGAGTACGGCAGGCCCGTACACCGCCGGTTCCCGCAGAAGTCCGGTCAAGGACAGGACGCTTCGCGAGCGGCACGGCCAGGGACGCTTCTCAACACGGCCGCGCGGGGGCGAGCGGTCATGACAGCCCGGGTCGAACGAGCCGTGTTAAGGCAGGAGCATGAGACAGTCCCGAATCGCCGTCCGTGTGTCCTCGCTCCTCCTCGCCGCCGCCTGGACCTTCACCGGGGCCACCACAGCACAAGCGGTCCCGCTGTCGGTGTCCAGGGGCTACGTGGCCCTCGGCGACTCCTACTCCGCCGGGGTCGGAGCAGGCGGCTACCTCGCCTCGAGCGGCGACTGCCTGCGCAGCAGCCGGGCCTATCCCGCCCAGTGGGCCGCGGCCCATTCGGTGTCGTCGTTCAGCTTCGCCGCGTGCAACGGCGCCCGGACGAGCGATGTGCTGGCCCGCCAGCTCGGTACCCTCAGCCGCCGCACCGGCCTGGTCAGCATCACGGTCGGCGGCAGCGACTCGGGCTTCGCCAAGGTCATGACGACCTGCGTGCTGCGCGGCACGACCGCATGCGTGACCGCCGCCGCCGAGGCACGCAGATACATGGACGCCAATCTCCCGGGCGACCTGGACCGTCTCTACCAGGCCATCAGGAGCAAGGCCCCCGCCGCCCACGTCGTGGTGCTCGGCTATCCGCATCTGTACCGGCTCAGCGGGATGTGTGCGATCGGCCTCTCCGACACCGCGCGGTCCGCCCTCAACAACGCCGTCGACCACCTCGACACAGTCACCGCCAAGCGCGCCGCCGATCACGGGTTCACCTTCGCCGACGTCCGCCGCTCCTTCACCGGACACGAGATCTGCTCGGCCAACCCCTGGCTGCGCAGCGTGAACCTGCTCGCCGTCACGGAGTCCTACCACCCCACCGACGTCGGGCAGTCCCGCGGTTACCTTCCCGTGTTCGCCGGCTCCGTCTGAGGCCCGTCGCCGGGCACGGCGGAGGCCTCCGCCGGCGACCTGACGCGACGGTGACTTCGCCGCTGCCGGTCATACCTGGTGACCGTCCGATCCCCTCCACGCCCGCCCGGCCCCCGCAACACCGCGGAGGCCGGGCGGAGTCACAGTCGTCCTAAGGTGTGTCCCCCTCCTCCAGGCCGCCACGATCCCCTCGTGGAGACGCGGCTCGCCGGCCGTCCGTCGCCCCATGGCCGTCGACCGCGCAGGTCGCGTGCCGGCCGCGCTGTCAGGTGCTTCGACGTGCGCTGCCCGGGGCCAGGGCCGGACGACGGTCGTCGGCCTGGCGAAGTTCGGCCAGCAACTCGGTCTGGCCGGCCAGCAGTTCCGTCAGGATCCGGCGAGCCGCGCGCAGGAGCTCCGCGACATCGCCGCCCGCGAGCGCGTAACTCACGGTGGAGCCCTCCCGTATGGACACCACGATCCCCGAACGGCGCAGTACCGCCAGTTGCTGCGAGAGGCTGGACGGTTCGATCTCGATCTCGCAGAGCAGGTCGCGTACGGGGACGGGGCCGTTCTGCAAGAGTTCCAGGACCCGGATCCGGACGGGGTGCCCGAGCATGCGGAAGAACTCGGCCTTGGCCTGGTAGAGGGGGACCTGCATGTTGAATCGCTCGCTCCCTGCCGCGTTCGGTGGGCGGTGTACCGGGTGCGGCGGCCCAATACGCGCCGCCGCGTGTGGTGTTGCGGACCGATCCTCGCCGTTCCTGCCCCGCACACCCAGGAGATTGGCCCGATCTGGATGTGCCCAGATGAAGAAATCTGCAAGTCGTCGGTGTGCGGAGGTACGGACGCACCGCCTGCCTACACCTCGAGCTCGGCCTCGATGCGTTTGAGCTGGTGGCGGGCCATGGCCAGGTTGGATTTCGCCCGGTCGAGGACGAGGTAGAGGAACAGTCCGTTCCCGCTGCGGCTCTTGCCGTTCGCCGGGTGACGGGCGGCGCACCCACGCGGCACCGTGATGTGCCGCTCGCGAAGCCATCGGACGGATCCTTGACCGTCGCTCGGCACTCCACGATCCTGTGTTGCACGACACGAGATGCGTGCCGCGATAAGCAACGCCCAACAGGGTCTCGTACCAGCCGAGGAGTGGCCATGACTCACCACGTCCGTGCTGTCGTCGCGCGGGGCAAGGGTTCCCCCGTGAGCCTGGAGACGATCGCCGTGCCCGATCCCGGCCCGGGCGAAGCGCTGGTGAAGATCGAGGCCTGCGGGGTCTGCCACACCGACCTCCACTACCGTGAGGGCGGCATCAGCGAGGACTTCCCCTTCCTCCTCGGGCACGAGGCGGCGGGTGTGGTGGAGTCGGTGGGCGAGGGCGTCACGGACGTCGTACCCGGCGACTTCGTGATCCTGAACTGGCGTGCGGTGTGCGGCCGCTGCCGTGCCTGTCTGCGCGGTCGGCCGTGGTACTGCTTCGACACGCACAACGCGCGGCAGAAGATGACCCTGCTGGACGGCACCGAGTTGTCGCCGGCCCTGGGCATCGGCGCCTTCGCCGAGAAGACACTCGTGGCGGCCGGGCAGTGCACCAAGGTGGACCGGGCGGCGTCGGCGGCCGCCGCCGGACTTCTTGGGTGCGGGGTGATGGCGGGGCTCGGCGCGGCGATCAACACGGGCAACGTCGGACGCGGCGACAGCGTGGCAGTGATCGGCTGCGGCGGCGTGGGGGGCGCGGCGATCGCCGGTTCGCACCTGGCGGGCGCATCGAAGATCATCGCGGTGGACATCGACGACCGCAAGCTGGCGACCGCAAGGAAACTGGGCGCGACCCACACGGTCAACTCCAAGGAGACCGATCCGGTCGAGGCGGTCCGCGGACTGACCGGCGGATTCGGGGCGGATGTCGTCATCGAGGCGGTGGGCCGTCCGGAGACCTACCGGCAGGCCTTCTACGCCCGCGACCTGGCCGGGACGGTGGTGCTGGTCGGCGTTCCGACTCCGGACATGAAGCTGGAACTGCCGTTGCTGGACGTTTTCGGCCGGGGCGGATCGCTGAAGTCCTCCTGGTACGGCGACTGCCTGCCCTCGCGTGACTTCCCCATGCTCATCGACCTCTATCTGCAGGGCCGCCTGGACCTGGACGCCTTCGTCACGGAGACCGTCGCGCTGGACGAGGTCGAGAAGGCCTTCGCGCGTATGCACCAGGGCGACGTACTGCGCTCGGTGGTGGTCTTCCCATGACGGGGGCCCGTAAGGAACGGCTCGTCAGCTCGGGGACGTTCACGCTGGACGGCGGCAGGCCGTACAGCGACTTCCCCACCGTCATCGGCGCCGAGGCTCACCAGTTGGATTAGCGAAGCGTAGTGAGCCTGTGGCGGAGTGCCACGCGCACGTCGGGCGCCCAGGCGACGTCGGGCACCCTCCTCGGTCGGGTCTTGCGGCCCGGTCGACCAGCGTCCGGAGGGACGTGCCACGCGGGCTGGCGGCTCCTGTCGTTCAGTACCAGGGCACGAAGGCGATTGGCTCCCAAGGCTGAGCAACGCTCAGGCTCGCTAGGCCAGTTAGAGACGCTCCACCCATTCAGGAGCGGATCGACCGCGGCTTCTGAACGCCCGGACGGCGGCACCTCTCGGCGCTTCACGGCGCCGGCCGGGGAGAGGGTGCCGCCTCACGGGGTGTCCCGTCGCCGTCCGGCTTCACGCCGGTGCGGTCTCGGCCTTCACGCCGATGGGGAGCCGGTCCAGGCCCAACCTGCGCGCCGGTGCGGGCGCTAGGAGCCTGTGCGCGCCCAACACCCCCGCTGGTGCGGGTCAAGCGCCCTCAGCTCAGCGAACGAGTCCCGGCCGCCGCGCCACCGCCGCGCCGTGCGGCGGACGGCCACGCTTTCCGCACCTACCTCCCGGCGCGATGGTTCCGCACGGACCCCGTGTTCTCGCCTCCTCACCGGATCGCCGGATCCCGTTTCGGCCTGCTCGCGCGGCTGGTTGGGACCCTTTGGCATGCGCCGGGAACGGTCGCCGGAGCCGGTTCAACCGGGCTCTTGGACGTCTTGACAAGGGTTTAGCGCCGCCCACAGACTGGCGTTGCGTCAATCGCAATCCGTTTCGCTATACGCACCGAGGTGTCATGATGATTCCCGCGTGCCGTCTCGCGGATCTGCCGCGAGGCGAGGCCTACCGGCTCGACATCGACCCGCCGGTCTCGGTGTTCCACACCGAGGACGGAGAGGTCTTCGCCATCGACGACACCTGCACCCACCAGGACGCCTCGCTCGCCGACGGCTGGCTGGAGGGCTGCGAGGTGGAATGCCCGCTGCACGCCTCCACGTTCGACCTGAGGACCGGTGCCGTCGGCGCCCCGCCGGCCAAGCTCCCGGTTCGCACCCACGAGGTCGTCGTCGAGGACGGCACGATCTACGTCCAGCTGTCGACGGATGCGCCCAACCTGCCGCCCTGCGTGGCTTCCCGTCTCGCCGGAGGCCCCGCGTGAGGACCGTGGCCGTGGTGGGCGCCTCGCTGGCCGGTCTCTCGGCGGCGCGCTCGCTGCGGAAGCGGGGATACGACGGCCGGCTGGTCGTCATCGGTGAGGAGCTTCACCGCCCGTACGACAGACCGCCGTTGTCCAAGGAGTTCCTGGCCGGTGCCATCGGCGAAGCGGATCTGGCGCTGGAGAGCGAGGACGAGGACCTGGACGCCCAGTGGGTGCTGGGTGCCCGCGCCATCGGACTCGACGGCAATCGGCGCTCCATCGGTCTCGCCGACGGCCGGGAGATACGCGCCGACGGCGTGGTCATCGCGACCGGCGCGGCCGCGCGCCGGCTGCCCGGCACCTCGGGACTGGCCGGAGTGCACGTCCTGCGCACCCTGGACGACGCCCGCACCCTGCGGGGCGAACTGGCCGCGGGCGGAAGGCTGGTGGTGATCGGCGGCGGGTTCGTGGGCGCCGAGGTCGCGTCCACCGCGCACGGCCTCGGACTCGAGGTGACGGTGGTCGAAGCGGCACCGGCACCGCTGGCCGGACCGCTCGGCGAGACCATGGGCCGCGTCGTCTCCGCCCTCCATGCCGACCACGGCGTACGGCTGTTGTGCGGTGTCGGCGTCAAGGGACTCAGCGGGGAGCGCCGGGTGGAGGGCGTGCTGCTCGAGGACGGCCGCGGGATTCCGGCCGACACCGTCGTCGTCGGCGTCGGCGCACGTCCGTGCGTGGACTGGCTGTCAGGCTCCGGTGTCGCGCTCGACGACGGCGTCACGTGCGGCGCCGACGGCCGCACCAGCCTGCCCGGGGTGGTGGCCGTCGGAGACTGCGCCGCCTGGTACGACCCACACGCCGGCCGCCATCGCCGCGTCGAGCACTGGACCGGCGCGCTGGAGCGGCCGGACATCGCCGTGGCGACGCTGCTGACCTCGGGTGCCGCCGAGACGGTCGCGCCCCGGCCGCCGTACTTCTGGTCCGACCAGTACGGCGTGAAGATCCAGTTCGTGGGTCACGCCGCCGGTGCCGACAGTGTGACGGTGGAGGAAGGAACCATCGGCGACCGTCGCTTCCTGGCCGTCTACCGGCGTGCCGGTCGGCCGGTCGCCGTGCTCGGGGTGAACCAGCCGCGGCTGTTCACCCGTTGGCGCAAGCGGCTCACGGCCGCCTCTTGACACCGACGGGGCGGCAACTCATGCTGCGTTGCACATGGCACGCAGCGTTGCCCCATACACAACGCCGCGCGAAGTCGCTCTTCTCTGCGCGTGACTGACCGATCCACGACGTTTCCCGAGGAGTGCACCGTGACCTCGACAGACCTGCCGGACAGCCTGATCGCCACCCTCCCCGGCTCCTGCTACACGGACCCGGGAATCTTCGCCCAGGAGCAGGAGCGCATCTTCGAGACGATGTGGTTCTGCGTCGCGCGCTCGTCCGACCTGCCGAAGCCAGGCGCCTTCCGGACCGTCGACGTCGGGCGCGAGAGCATCCTCGTCACCCGCGCCCGGGACGACTCCGTGCGCGCCTACTTCAACGTCTGCCGGCACCGCGGAGCCAAGCTCCGCACCGAGGGGGCCGGCGAGGTGAAGCGCGCCTTCCAGTGCCCGTACCACGCCTGGACCTACGACCTCGACGGCAGGCTCGTCGCGGCGCCCAATCTCAGCAAGATGCCCGATGTCGGCCGCACCGAGTACGGGTTGGTGAGCGTGGCCGTGCGCGAGTGGCTCGGCTATGTCTGGGTGTGCCTGGCGGAGAATCCGCCGTCCTTCGAGGAGGAGGTCGTCGGCGAGGTCATCGCCCGGCTGGGCGACGTGGAGTCGATCGAGCACTACGACATCGCGAACCTCGCGGTGGGCAAGCGGATCGTCTACGACGTCAAGGCGAACTGGAAGCTCATCATCGAGAACTTCATGGAGTGCTACCACTGCGCCACGATCCACCCGGAACTCACCGAGGTGCTACCGGAGTTCGCGGACGGCTACGCCGCGCAGTACTACGTGGGCCACGGCGCCGAGTTCGGCGAGGAGGTCCAGGGCTTCACCGTCGACGGCTCCGAGGGACTTCAGCGGATTCCCGGGGTGTCCGAGGAGCAGGACCGCCGCTACTACGCGATCACCGTCAAGCCGCAGGTATTCATCAACCTCGTACCCGACCACGTGATCTTCCATCGAATGTACCCGGTGGCCGTGGACCGCACGGTCGTGGAGTGCGACTGGCTCTACCTGCCCGGCGTCGTGGAGAGCGGAAAGGACCTCGGCCGGTCCGTGGAACTCTTCGACCGGGTCAACCGCCAGGACTTCGATGCGTGCGAACGCACCCAGCCCGGAATGAGCTCCCGGCTCTACGCCAAGGGCGGTGTACTGGTGCCCAGTGAGCACCACATCGGCGCCTTCCACGACTGGGTGCAGGAGCGTCTGGGCACCGGGCAGCCGCGCTGACCGGGCCGTGCGGTCACGGCCTCGCTCCTGAGCTCCCCGCAGCCGGGGCGCGCGGGCCGCTCAGCCCAGGTAGCCCATCCGGTGGCTGATCTCCTCGGCGCCCTTGAGCAGCACCGGAGCGAGCTCGTGCATCCGTTCCTCGGTGAACCGGTAAGAGGGTCCCGAGGCACTGATCGCCGCGACGACCTGCCCCTCCCGGTCGCGGATCGGCGCGGCCATCGCGTGCAGCCCGATCTCCAGCTCCTCCAGCGTCCAGGCATAGCCCCGTTCCCGGGCTTCGGCGAGATTCTTCTCCAGCTTCGTCTTCGCCGTCAGCGTGTGCGGGGTGACCTTCTTCAGGCCGGCGTCCGACAGCAGGGCGGCACGCTCCTTGGCGGGAAGATGGGCCAGCAGGATCTTGCCGCTCGAGGTGGCGTGCAACGGGGTCAGCTGGCCGACCCAGTTGTGCGCGGTGACGGCCGCCGGCCCGCGCACCTGGTAGAGGTTGATCGCGTACTGCTCCTGCATCACGGCGATGTTCACGGTCTCGCCGATCTCCTCGGCGAGACGCTCGCAGACCGGGCGTCCCTGCTGGGTGATGTCGATCCGCCCCGTGACGGCACCGGCCAGGCGTACGATGCCGAATCCGAGCCGGTACTTGCCGCGCTCGCCCGCCTGCTCCACCAGACCGCGCGCCTCCAGGGCGCCGAGCAGCCGGAACGCGGTCGACTTGTGAACATCGATCTCGGCGGCCACTTCGCTGACGCCCGCCTCGCCGCGCTGGGCCAGGATCTCGAGGACGCTGATGGCGCGATCGACGGACTGCACTCCGCCGGCCTGCGGACCTGTCGTTTCGGTATCCGGACTGTAGTTGCTCATGGCGAAACTATACGCGCAGTAAACAACGCCGACGCAAGTGATCGCCGACATGCTCAAGGGCCCGTCAAGTTGCGCTGAACGCAACCTAGTGCGCATAGCGCTACCCGTATTAGCATGCCTCGCGTATCGACGGCGCGAGCGAGACGAGGCACCATGGCTCCTCAGCAGTACGACTTCGTCATCGTCGGCGGTGGATCGGCCGGCAGCGCCCTTGCCAACCGGCTCTCGGCGGGGCCCCGAAACCGGGTGCTGGTGCTGGAGGCGGGCCGGCCCGACTACCCGTGGGACGTGTTCATCCACATGCCCGCGGCGCTGACCTACCCGATCGGCAGTCGCTTCTACGACTGGAAGTACGAGTCCGAGCCCGAGCCCCATATGGGCGGTCGGCGCATCTACCACGCCCGCGGCAAAGTACTGGGCGGCTCCAGCAGCATCAACGGCATGATCTTCCAGCGCGGCAACCCCATGGACTACGAGCGGTGGGCCGCCGATGCCGGGATGGAGACCTGGGACTACGCGCACTGCCTGCCGTACTTCCGGCGGATGGAGAACTGTCTCGCGGCCGGTAACGACGACGAGTTCCGCGGCCACGACGGCCCGCTCGTGCTCGAGCGCGGCCCCGCCGTCAATCCGCTGTTCACCGCCTTCCTCGAGGCCACTGAGCAGGCGGGCTACGCCCGCACCGACGACGTCAACGGGTACCGCCAGGAGGGCTTCGCTCCCTTCGACCGCAACGTGCACCGCGGGCGCCGTCTGTCGGCATCGAAGGCGTACCTCAAGCCCGCGATGAAACGGCCCAACCTCACCGTGAAGACCCGGGCGTTCGTCAGCCGGATCCTCTTCGAGGGCAAGCGCGCCGTCGGCGTCGAGTACCGGCAAGGGCGCGGCACACCGCAGCAGGTCCGCGCCCGCGAGGTCGTCCTGTGCGGCGGCGCCATCAACTCCCCGCAACTGCTGCAGCTGTCCGGGGTCGGCAACGCCGCTGAACTGGCCGCCCTCGGCATCGACGTGGTCCACGACCTGCCGGGCGTCGGGGAGAACCTCCAGGACCACCTCGAGGTCTACGTCCAGTACGCCTGCAGGCAGCCCGTGTCCGTGCAGCCGTACATGGCCAAGTGGCGTGCCCCCGTCATCGGACTGCAGTGGCTCTTCCGCACGGGCCCGGCCGCGACCAACCACTTCGAGGCCGGCGGCTTCGCCCGCAGCAACGAGGACGTGGACTACCCCAACCTGATGTTCCACTTCCTGCCCGTCGCGGTCCGCTACGACGGCTCCTCGCCGGCGGGCGGGCACGGTTACCAGGTGCACGTGGGGCCGATGTACTCCGACGCCCGGGGCTCCGTGAAGATCAAGAGCAGGGATCCGCTCAAGCACCCGGCACTCCGCTTCAACTACCTGTCCACCGCACAGGACCGCCGCGAGTGGGTCGAGGCCGTCCGCGTCGCGCGCCGGATCCTCGGCCAGCCGGCGCTCGCGCCGTACAACGACGGTGAGATCTCACCCGGACCCTCCGTGGAGACCGACGAGGAGATCCTCGCCTGGGTCGCCAAGGAGGGCGAGACGGCCCTCCACCCCTCCTGCACCTGCAAGATGGGCACCGACGAGATGTCCGTCGTCGACCCGCTGAGCATGAGGGTGCACGGACTGGACGGGCTGCGCGTCGTCGACGCCTCGGTGATGCCGTACGTCACGAACGGCAATATCTACGCACCGGTGATGATGGTCGCCGAGAAGGCGGCGGACCTCATCCTGGGCAACGAACAGCCGGCCCCGTCCAAGGCCGTGTACTACCGCCACCGCGACGCGCAGAAACAGGCCCGGTAGGCCTTGGGCGCCGAGGTACTGCGGACGTTGCTCGGCCGTGTCCGCTACGAGGTGCTGCCGGCCGCGACGACCGAGGAGAAGGTCCTCGCCCATCTACCGCGCGACGTCGTGGTCACCGTCACCGCGTCGCCGGTCAAGGGCCTGGAGCCGACGCTCGCCCTTACCGAGCGGTTCGCCGCGCACGGATACCGTGTCGTCCCGCACGTTCCCGCGCGGCTGCTGCGGGACGACGCGCATCTCAAGGATGTCGTCGACCGGTTGCGTGCGGTGGGCGTCGACGACGTGTTCGTCCCGGCGGGCGACGCCGATCCGCCAGCCGGGGTGTACGAGGGGGCGCTGCCGGTGCTGCGCACGCTGAGCCAACTGGGCAGGCCCTTCCCGGAGATGGGGATCACGGGCTATCCGGAGAGCCACCCCCTCATCCATGACGACATCACCGTCCAGGCGATGTGGGCCAAACAGGCGCACGCCACGTACATCGTCAGCAACCTGTGCTTCGATCCGCGCGTGCTCGGCGACTGGATCACCCGGATCCGCCGCCGCGGGGTCACCCTGCCCGTCCACGTGGGCGTCACGGGGCCCGTGCAGCGCGCGAAGCTGCTGTCCATGGCGACGAAGATCGGGGTTGGCGAGTCCACACGTTTCCTGACCAGGCACCCCTCGTGGTTTCTGCGGTTCGCCGCGCCCGGAGGGTACGACCCCGGAAGGCTCCTCGCGCGCGGCGCGGACGCGCTCACCGCGCCCTCGGCGGGAGTGGCCGGGCTTCACCTCTTCACGTTCAACCAGGTCGCGGAGACCGAACGCTGGCGCCGCGCCCTGCTCGACCGGTTGGGCGGCTGAGGTGGGCTGAACGGGGTCCGCGCGGCGCTCAGCGGAAGACCACCGTGCGGTTGCCGTGCACCATGACCCGGCTCTCGGTGTGCCACTTCACCGCGTGGGCCAGTACCTGCGCCTCCACGTCGCGGCCCACCGTGACGAGATCGTCGGGGTCGAGGGAGTGGTCCACCCGCACCACGTCCTGCTCGATGATCTGACCCTCGTCCAGGTCCGGCGTCACATAGTGCGCCGTGGCGCCGACCAGCTTCACGCCGCGCTCGTACGCCTGCCGGTAGGGGCGCGCGCCCTTGAAGCCGGGCAGGAAGGAGTGGTGGATGTTGATGGCCCGGCCTTCCAGTTCCTTGCACAGATCGTCGGAGAGGATCTGCATGTAACGGGCGAGGACCACGAGGTCGATGTTCAACTCCCTTGCCAGACCCAGCAGGCGAGCTTCGGCGTGGGCCTTGGTGTCCGCTGTCACGGGGATGTGGTGGAAGGGGATGCCATAGGTGTGCGCGAGGCCCTCGAAGTCCCGGTGGTTGGAGACGACGGCCGGGATCTCGATGTTGAGCGCGCCGGTGCGCCACCGGAAGAGCAGATCGTTCAGACAGTGCCCGAACCTGGACACCATGATGAGCGTCCGGGTCGGGGTGGAGGCGTGGCGCAGGGCCCAGGAGATCCCGTAGGCCTCGGCGACGGGGCCGAATCGGTAACGTAGATTTTCCAGGTCGACGTCCGGGTCGGAAACGTCGAAGTGGACCCTCATGAAGAACCGGCCCTGCAAACGGTCGTCGAACTGCCGGCTCTCCAGGATGTTGCCGGAGTTCCTGACGAGGAAGCCGCTCACGGCATGCACCAGTCCGGCGGTGTCGGGACACGAGAGGGTGAGGACGTACTCACGGCCGGGCTGCGGTCCAGGGGTCATTCGAGGTGCCTCCCTTGGTGCGTATTGCACAACCTGGTGAGCGATGCGCAACATGGTTGGGCCCTGCGAGGCACTCGGTCAAGTACGTCGGGGCAACTGCCCGGATGGCGAAATCGCAATCCACCAACCCCTTGACGTATGTCCGTTCATTCGGCCAAGGTGTTCCACCACCAGCAATTCAGTGCACGATGCGCAACGCATTCCGGTCGAAGGGCTCGGCGCGTGGCAGATCTGTATGTGGATGGAGAGTGGCGTGATCCGGCGGCCGGCGGCCACCGGGAGATCCGCTGTCCGGCCGACGGGACGCTCGTGGCGACGGTCTCCGAGGGCACGCGATCCGACACCGAGGCGGCGATCGCCGCGGCCCGGCACGCCTTCGACACCGGGTCCTGGCCGCACACCCCCGAGCGCGAACGGGGCGAACTCCTGCTGCGCACCGCCGACATCCTCGAACGCGACGCCAAGGAGTTCGCCCGCGCGGAGTCGCTGGACACGGGCAAGCGGCTGGTCGAGAGCGAGTACGACATCGCCGACGTCGTCTCCTGCTTCCGCTACTACGGCGGCATCGCCGGCACCGACGCCGGCCGCGTGGTGGACACCGGCCGCGACGACGCCCTCAGCCGCGTCACCTATGAGCCCGTCGGCGTCTGCGGACTGATCACCCCCTGGAACTACCCGCTGCTGCAGGCCTCTTGGAAGGTCGCCCCGGCCCTCCTGGCCGGCAACACCTTCGTCCTCAAGCCCAGCGAACTCACGCCCTCCACCTCTATCCTGCTGATGCGCGCCCTGCACGAGGCAGGGCTCCCGGCCGGTACCGCCAACCTCGTGCTGGGCGCGGGAGCCGAGGTGGGCGCGCCGCTCGCCGAGGACCCGGCCGTGGACATGGTGTCGTTCACCGGAGGCTTCGAGACCGGACGGCGCATCATGGCCGCTGCCGCAGCGACGGTGAAGAAGGTCGCGCTGGAACTCGGCGGCAAGAACCCGAACGTGGTCTTCGAAGACGCCGACTTCGAGACCGCCGTCGACTTCGCGCTCACGGCCGTCTTCCTGCACTCGGGCCAGGTCTGCTCGGCCGGGGCCCGGCTGATCGTCGAGGACTCCCTCCACGACGCCCTCGTCGACGAGGTCGTACGCCGGGCCCGGCTCATCCGCCTCGGCGGCCCCTTCGACCCCGAGGCGGAGAGCGGACCGCTGATCTCCGCGCAACACCGCGAGAAGGTCGAGGTGTATGTCGCGGCCGGCCTCGCCGAGGGCGCCGTACTGCGCTGCGGCGGCAGACGCCCGGACGATCCCGGGCTGGCGAACGGCTTCTACTACCCGCCCACCGTCCTCGACGAGTGCCGGCAGGACATGCGCGTGGTGCACGAGGAGTCCTTCGGCCCCGTGCTCACCGTCGAGCGCTTCCACGACGAGGACGACGCCGTCCGCATCGCCAACGACACGGAGTTCGGACTGGCCGGAGCCGTCTGGACGCAGGATGCGGGCAAGGCCCAGCGGGTCGCCCGGCGGCTGCGCCACGGCACGGTGTGGATCAACGACTACCACCCCTATGTGCCGCAAGCGGAATGGGGTGGCTTCGGGCACTCGGGCGTAGGCCGGGAGCTGGGACCGACCGGCCTCAACGAGTACCGCGAGCCCAAGCACGTCTGGCAGAACATCCAACCCCGGCCGCAGCACTGGTTCCGCGGCTGAACGCCGAAAAGAGGTCGACCGTGACCCCCACAGAGACCGAGGTGTCGCAGCGGCGCGGCACGCCCCAGGATTCGGACCGCACCCCGGTCATCTCCGTGCGCCGACTGTGGAAGGTGTTCGGGCCGAAGGCCGACCAGGTGCCGGGCTCCGAGGAGTTGTGCGGGCTGACCCGCCGTGAACTCATGGACCGCACCGGATGCACCGCCGCCGTGCGCGACGTCGACTTCGAGGTGTCGCCCGGCGAGGTCTTCGTCGTCATGGGTCTGTCCGGCTCCGGGAAGTCCACTCTGGTGCGCTGTCTGACCCGGCTGATCGAACCCACCGCCGGCGAGATCGTGTTCGAGGGCGAGGACATCCGCGGCGCCGACGCCAAGCGGCTGCGCGAGCTGCGGCGCAGCAAGTTCTCCATGGTCTTCCAGCACTTCGGCCTGCTGCCCCACCGACGGGTCGTCGAGAACGTGGCGTTCGGCCTGGAGATCCGGGGCATGGGCAAGGCCGAGCGCACCAAGCGGGCTCTGGAGGTCGTCGAACTGGTGGGCCTCGCCGGATACGAGAACTCCTATCCCGACCAGCTCTCCGGCGGTATGCAACAGCGCGTGGGCCTCGCCCGTGCCCTCGCCGGCGACCCCGACGTCCTCTTCTTCGACGAGCCGTTCTCCGCCCTCGACCCGCTGATCCGCCGTGACATGCAGAACGAGGTCATCCGGCTGCACCACGAGGTCGGCAAGACCATGGTGTTCATCACCCATGACCTCTCCGAGGCACTCAAGCTCGGCGACCGCATCCTCATCATGCGCGACGGCAGGATGGTCCAGTGCGGCACGGGCGACGAGCTCGTGGGCGCCCCGGCGGACGACTACGTACGGGACTTCGTCCGCGACGTGCCGCGCGGGGATGTGCTGACCCTGCGCTGGATCATGCGCCCCGCGGAGCCCGACGACGCCCTCGACGGTCCCGAACTCGGCCCGGACGTCGTCGTGCGCGAGGCCACCCGGGCAGTGCTGGCCGCCGAGAAACCGGTCAAGGTCGTCGAGAACGGCAAGCTGCTCGGCATCGTCGGCGACGAGGAGATCCTCGCCGTGGTCGCCGGGCAGGAAGGCGGTGCGTGATGGCCGTCGCCGCCGACGCGACCGCGCCGGTCGCGCCCCTGCGCAAGAAGGTCGGCCGCCCCGTCGTGGTGGCGGCGATCCTGATCGCCTGGCTGGTGCTGTTCGCCGTGCTGCGCGGCCGGCAGACGCTGTCCCTCGCCGCGGCCGACCTCACCGGTCTGCACCGCTGGCTGAACGACGTCAACGACACCATCGGCGCCAACCGCAACTCCAATCCGCTCTTCCTCTACTTCTTCAATGAGATCCGCCTGGTCATCGACAACCTGGTGACGTTCGTCCAGTCCCTGATCTCACAGCCCACAGGCACCCGCCCGGTCCCGCAGATCGGCTGGCTCGGTGTCGTGGGACTAGCCGGCTATGTCTCCTGGGCCGTAGGGAACTGGCGGGTCGCTCTCCTGGCCGTCGCCGGCTTCACGTTCTTCGGGCTGCAGGGCCTGTGGCAGGAGAGCATGGACACTCTGGCGCTGACCCTGTCGGCGGTGTTCGTGGCGCTGCTCATCGGCATCCCCCTCGGTGTGTGGTCCGGTCTCTCCGACCGGTTCAACCGGATCATGACGCCCGTCCTGGACTTCATGCAGACGATGCCGACCTTCGTCTACCTCGCCCCGCTGACCCTGTTCTTCCTCATCGGAGGGGCCTCCGCCACGATCACCACCGTGATCTACGCGGCTCCGCCCGCCATCCGCATCACCGCACACGCCATCCGCTCCGTGCCGCCGGCCACGGTCGAGGCGGCGGAGTCGATGGGCTCGACACGACGGCAGCAGCTGCTGAAGGTGTTGCTGCCGATGTCGAAGCGCACCGTGGTCATGGGCGTCAACCAGACCATCATGGCGGCCCTGGCCATGGTGACCATCGCCGCACTGATCGACGCGCCCGGCCTCGGCAAGACCGTCGTACAGGCCCTGCAGTCGCTCGACGTGGGAACCGCCTTCAACGCGGGGCTCGCCATCGTCGTCATGGCCATCGTCCTGGACCGGGTCACCACGGCGGCGGCCGGGCGTGCGGAGGCGGCGCGCCGCTCGGGCGGCCGTTTCCTGCGATGGCGCAGGCCGCTGCTGATCGCCGGTGCGGTCGTCACGGCGGTGCTGGTGTATCTGTCCCACACCTACGTATGGGCGGCATCCTTCCCGGGCGACGGCGGCACCGGCAGCGCCATCGCGAGCGCGGCGGACACGGCGACCACCTGGATGCAGGACCATGTGTCGGGCGTCACCAACGCCTTCCGCGACGCGCTCACCAACGGCCTGCTCAACCCCTTCCAGACGCTGCTCACGGACTCCCCGTGGTGGCTGGTGGGCGCCGCTCTGTGCGGGCTCGCCGCGGTGCTCGGCGGCTGGCGGGCCGCGGTGACCGCCGTCGTGTGCGTGGGGCTGCTCGTCGGTACCGGTCTGTGGTCGGACAGCATGACGACGCTGGCCTCGACCGTCGTCGCCACGGTCCTGGTGATGCTGCTCGGCGCCACCTTCGGCGTGTGGATGGGACGCAGCGCGCTGGTGGACCGGATCGTGCGGCCCACGCTGGACGCGGCGCAGGTCATGCCCCCGTTCGTCTATCTCGTGCCGTTCCTTGCGCTCTTCGGCGCCACACGTTTCACCGCGATCGTGGCGGCCGTCGTCTACGCGGCCCCCGTCGCCATCAAGATCATCGCGGACGGGGTGCGCAACGTTCCCGAGACGACCGTGGAGGCGGCCGCCTCCACCGGCTGCAACACCTGGCAGATCATCACCAAGGTCCAACTGCCGATGGCACGCAGTGCGCTGACCCTTGCCACCAACCAGGGCCTCATCTACGTGCTCTCGATGGTTGTCGTCGGCGGCCTGGTCGGTGCCGGCGCCCTCGGCTACGACGTCGTGGCCGGATTCTCGCAGGGAGAGCTGTACGGAAAGGGGTTGGCGGCGGGACTCGCCATCGTACTGCTCGGAGTCATGTTCGACCGGATCACTCAGGCTGCGGCGCGCCGCACCAGTGCGTAAGGAGCACGACAACCATGGCAAGACTCTGGCGAGCCGGCGCGGCCGGCCTGGCCGCTCTCGGCCTCACCCTGACGGCCTGTTCGGGGGCGAAGGTCGGCGACAGCTCCTCCGCCGGCTCGAAGAGTTCGGGCAAGTGCGGCACGTTCAACCTCGCCGTCAACCCGTGGGTGGGCTACGAGGCGGACGCGGCGGTCGTCGCGTACGTCGCGCAGCACGACCTCGGGTGCACGGTCGACAAGAAGGATCTCAAGGAGGAGATCGCCTGGCAGGGCTTCGGGACCGGCGAGGTCGACGCCATCCTGGAGAACTGGGGCCACGACGACCTGAAGAAGAAGTACATCACCCAGCAGAAGACCGCCACCGAGGCCGGGCAGACCGGCAACAAGGGCATCATCGGCTGGTACGTGCCGCCATGGCTGGCCAAGGCGCACCCCGACATCACCAAGTTCGAGAACCTCAACAAGTACGCCGACAACTTCAAGACCTCCGAGTCGGGCGGCAAGGGCCAGTTGCTCGACGGCGACCCGTCCTATGTCACGAACGACGCGGCGCTGGTGAAGAACCTGAAGCTGAACTTCAAGGTGGTGTACGCGGGGAGCGAGACCGCCCTCATCCAGGCCTTCCGGACCGCCGAGAAGAACAAGCAGTGGGTGATCGGCTACTTCTACGAGCCGCAGTGGTTCCTGTCCGAGGTGCCGCTGGTGAAGGTCGCTCTGCCGAAGTACACGACGGGATGCGACGCCGTCGCCGACAAGATCGCCTGCGACTATCCGGTGTACGACCTGGACAAGATCGTCAGCACCCGGTTCGCCAAGTCCGGCAGCCCCGCCTACAATCTGGTGAAGAACTTCAACTGGACGAACGACGACCAGAACACCGTGGCCAAGTACATCGCGCAGGACAAGATGTCCGACGATGCGGCGGCGAAGAAGTGGGTCGAGGCGAACCGCGACAAGGTCGACGCCTGGCTGAAGTAACCGCCCGCCTCCACCCGGAACCGTCCGGAGACGGTCCTGACGCACCCAGGAAGCACGCTGTTCTGCAGGGGAGTTGAAACGCGAGCAAGGTGACGGGCCACGGGGTGACCGGACCCGCGAAGAACCCCTCACGGGGCCCGGCAGGCTGCCAGTGCGGCCTGCCGGGCCCCTTGGCGTTTCACGCGTTCACCGACGTCATGCGCCCCCTTGACACCCCTCCTGGGCGGCGGGCACATTGAGTTGCGCAACCTGAACCACGTTGCGCAGAAAGCAACTGACCCGGTTTCGAGTCCGGAGGTGCGGCGATGGCGGGACCCCGAGTGGTCATCATCGGAGCGGGCGTCGTGGGAGCGGCGCTCGCGGACGAGATCTCGGCGCGAGGCTGGACCGATGTGACCGTGGTCGACCAGGGGCCCCTCCCCGCCACCGGCGGCTCCAGCTCCCACGCGCCCGGCCTGGTCTTCCAGACGAACCCCTCCAAGACCATGACGGAGCTGGCCCGCTACACCGTCGAGAAGTTGTGCTCCCTCGACGTCGACGGCAAGCCCTGCTTCCTGCAGGTCGGCGGCCTCGAAGTGGCCACCTCTCCCGAGCGGCTCGCCGAACTCCGGCGCCGCCACGGCTGGATCACCGCCTGGGGCGTCGAAGCCCGGCTGCTGAGCGCCGAGGAGTGCGTCGAGCAGCACCCGCTCGTGAACCGCGACCGGGTCCTCGGCGGCCTCCTGGTCCCGACGGACGGCCTGGCCAAGGCGGTCCTCGCCGTCGAGGCGCAGATCCGCCGGGCCACCGCGCGCGGCGCACGCTTCCTCGCCCACCACGAAGTCCTCGACGTACGGCAGAGCGACGGCCGGGTCACCGGCGTCCACACCGACCAGGGCGAGATCCCCGCTGACATCGTGGTGTGCTGCGCCGGCATCTGGGGCCCGAGGATCGCTCGCATGGTCGGCATGGACCTCCCGCTCACCCCGCTCGCCCACCAACTGGCCTGGACCGGCCCGGTACCGGCGCTGGCAGGCCAGACCGAGGAGGCGATGCGGCCGATACTCCGGCACCAGGACGCCGACCTCTACTACCGCGACCGCTTCGACGGTCTCGGGATCGGTTACTACGGCCACCGCCCCATGCCGGTCTCCGCCGACGACATCGTCTCCATCGAGGAGGCCGCCGTCATGCCGTCGGTACTGGAGTTCACCGAGGAGGACTTCGAGGACGCATGGACCGAGACGCAGTCCCTGCTGCCGGCGACGAGGGAGGCCAAGGTCGAGGAGGGCATCAACGGCCTGTTCTCCTTCACCCCCGACGGGTTCCCGCTCCTCGGTGAGTCCCCGGACGTCCAGGGCTTCTGGGTGGCCGAGGCGGTCTGGGTCACCCACTCGGCCGGAGTCGGCCGGGCCGTCGCCGAGTGGCTGGTGGACGGCCACTGCTCGTCCTTCGACCTGCACGAGTGCGACGTCAACCGCTTCGAGCCGCACCAGCTCTCGCCGGAGTACGTACTGGCCCGCGACTGCCGGAACTTCGTCGAGGTCTACGACATCATCCATCCCCTCCAGCCCTCCGGGGACCCGCGCCCGATCCGTACGAGCCCCTTCTACGCCCGTCAGCAGGAACTGGGCGCCTTCTTCCTGGAGGCGAACGGCTGGGAGCGCCCCCAGTGGTACGAGGCCAACGCCCCGCTGACCGAGGGGCGCAGCATCCCGGTCCCGAACGACTGGGCGGCGCGCTACTGGTCGCCCATCGTCGGCGCCGAGGCCCAGGCCACCCGCGAGACCGTCGCCCTGTACGACATGACGGCGCTCAAGCGTCTGGAGGTCGGCGGCCCCGGCGCGGCTGCGTTCCTGGAGCGGCTGTGCACCGGCAAGGTCGACAAGTCGGTCGGCTCCGTGACCTACACCCTGCTGCTGGACCACGACGGCGGCATCCGCAGCGACATCACCGTCGCCCGGCTGGCCCGTGACCTCTTCCAGGTCGGCGCCAACGGCAACAGCGATCTCGACTGGTTCCGCCGCCACCTCCCGGCCGACGGATCCGTCGCCGTACGCGACATCACCCCGGGCACCTGCTGCATCGGCCTGTGGGGGCCGCTCGCCCGGATGGTGCTGCAGCCCTTGACGGACTCCGACTTCTCCAACGACGGCCTGAAGTACTTCCGCGCCAAGCGCGCCTACATCGGCAGCGTCCCCGTCACCGCGATGCGCCTGTCCTACGTCGGCGAGCTGGGCTGGGAGTTGTACACCACCGCCGACCAGGGCCTGAAGCTGTGGGACACGCTGTGGCGGGCGGCCCGGCCGCTGGGCGGCGTCATCGCGGGCCGCGGCGCCTTCAACAGCCTGCGCCTGGAGAAGGGTTACCGCTCCTTCGCCACAGACATGACCTACGAGCACGACCCCTACGAGGCCGGTCTGGGCTTCGCCGTGAAGGCCGACAAGGGCGACTTCGTCGGCAAGGCGGTGCTCGAGCGGCGCAAGGCCGACGTGCGGCGCAGGCTCGCCTGTCTCACCATCGACGACCCCCAGGCCGTCGTCATGGGCAAGGAGCCGGTGTACGACGGTGACCACGCCGTCGGATACGTCACCAGCGCCGCCTACGGCTACACGATCGGCAAGGGCATCGCCTACGCCTGGCTTCCGGCGCGGCTCGCCACCACGGGCACCGCCGTGCAGATCGGCTACTTCGGCCGGCGCATCGAGGCGGTCGTGGCCGAAGAGCCGCTGTTCGACCCGGCCATGTCCCGTCTCCGTGGCTAGTACTCCGCTCCGGTTTCGAGGGAGCACCGATGGTGACCGTCGAGAGGAACGCGAACCCCGTATGAACCCGCTGAACACACCGCTGGCCGAACTGGATCCCGAAGTCCACGCCGCCCTCCGGGCAGAGCTGCACCGCCAGCAGTCCACTCTCGAAATGATCGCCTCCGAGAACTTCGCGCCCACCGCCGTGCTCGAGGCCCAGGGCTCCGTCCTGACCAACAAGTACGCCGAGGGCTACCCCGGCCGGCGCTACTACGGCGGCTGCGAACACGTCGACGTCACCGAACGGTTGGCCATCGAGCGGATCAAGTCCCTCTTCGGCGCCGGCCACGCCAATGTGCAGCCGCACTCCGGCGCCCAGGCCAACACCGCTGTCTTCTTCGCGCTGTTGCGCCCCGGCGACACGATCCTCGGCCTCGATCTCGCGCACGGCGGGCACCTCACCCACGGCATGCGCATCAACTACAGCGGCAGAATGTTCAACGTCGTGCCGTACCACGTGACCGAGGCCGACAACCTCGTCGACATGCACGAGGTGGAGCGCCTCGCCAAGGAACACCGCCCCAAGATGATCATCGCGGGCTGGTCGGCGTACCCGCGGCAGCTGGACTTCGCGGCCTTCCGCCGCATAGCCGACGAGGTCGGCGCGTACCTCATGGTCGACATGTCCCATTTCGCGGGTCTGGTCGCGGCCGGGCTGCACCCCAGCCCCGTTCCGCACGCGCACGTCGTCACGACCACGACGCACAAGACGCTCGGCGGACCCCGGGGCGGAGTCGTCCTCACCAACGACCGCGACCTCGCCAAGAAGATCAACTCGGCGGTGTTCCCCGGTATGCAGGGCGGCCCGCTGGAGCACGTCATCGCCGCGAAGGCGGTCTCCTTCAAGGTGGCGGCGTCAGCCGAGTTCGCCGAGCGGCAGGCCCGCACCCTCGCCGGCGCCAGTGTCCTCGCCGAGCGTCTCACCCGCCCGGACGCGGCGGACGCAGGGGTGAGGGTTCTCACCGGCGGCACGGACGTCCACCTGGTCCTGGTGGACCTGCGGGACTCCGCGCTCGACGGCAGGCAGGCCGAGGACCTCCTCCACCGGATCGGCATCACCGTCAACCGCAACGCCGTCCCCTTCGACCCGCGCCCGCCCATGGTCACTTCGGGCTTGCGCATCGGCACCCCCGCCCTGGCCACCCGGGGCTTCACCGTGGAGGACTTCGCCGAGGTCTCCGATGTGATCGCGCTCGCCCTCCAGGCCGAGCCGGACGTGGCCGCGCTGCGCGCGCGTACCCAGGCGCTGGCGGCCAGGCACCCGCTCTACCCGCACCTTTCGGAAGGCGGAGACGTCCGTTGAGTTCCAGCACCCCCGGCGCCGAACTGCCCGAGCACCCCGACTTCCTCTGGCGCACGCCCGAACCCCGGCGGTCGTACGACGTGGTGATCGTGGGCGGCGGCGGACACGGCCTCGCCACCGCCCACTACCTGGCGAAGAACCACGGCGTCACCAGCGTCGCCGTACTCGAGAAAGGGTGGCTCGCGGGCGGCAACATGGCCCGCAACACCACCATCATCCGCTCCAACTATCTGTGGGACGAGAGCGCCGGCATCTACGAGCACGCCCTCAAGCTGTGGGAGGGACTGGAGGAGGAACTCGACTACCCGATCCTCTTCTCCCAGCGCGGCGTACTCAACCTCGCCCACAGTCTGCAGGACGTCCGCGACAGCGTGCGCCGCGTCGAGGCCAACCGGCTCAACGGGGTGGACGCGCAATGGCTCGACACCGAGCAGGTCCAAGAGCTCTGCCCGATCGTCAACACCTCCCCCGACGTGCGCTACCCGGTGCTGGGCGGCACCTATCAGCCGCGGGCCGGCATCGCCAAGCACGACTATGTGGCGTGGGGCCTGGCCCGCTCCGCCGACGCCGCCGGGATCGACATCATCCAGAACTGCGAGGTCACCGGGCTCGACATCGCCGGCGGCCGGATCACCGGCGTACGGACGACGCTCGGCCCGATCACGGCGGGCAAGGTGGCACTGTGCTCGGCCGGCCACACCTCGGTGCTGGCCGCAATGGCGGGCATCGAACTGCCCCTGCAGAGCCACCCGTTGCAGGCACTCGTCTCCGAACTCCTCGAACCCGTGCACCCGACGGTCGTGATGTCCAACGCCGTCCATGTGTATGTCAGTCAGGCCCACAAGGGCGAACTGGTGATGGGTGCGGGCATCGACGCGTACAACGCGTACACCCAGCGCGGCGCGTTCCACATCATCGAACAGCAGATGTCCGCCGCCCTGGAACTGTTCCCCGTGTTCGCCCGTGCCCACGTGCTGCGCACCTGGGGCGGCATCGTCGACGTCAGCCCCGACGCGTCGCCCATCGTCGGCCTCACCCCCGTCGACGGCCTCTACCTCAACTGCGGTTGGGGGACGGGCGGTTTCAAGGCGACACCGGGCGTCGGCTGGGTCATGGCCCACACCATCGCGCACGACAGCCCACACCCCCTCAACGCCCCCTTCTCGCTCGACCGTTTCACCACCGGCGCGCTCGTCGACGAGCACGGCGCCGCCGCTGTGGCCCACTAGGGAGCCGAACCATGCTGCTGATCCCCTGCCCGTGGTGCGGGCCCCGCGACGAGGTCGAGTTCCACTACGGCGGTCAGGCGCACGTACCCTGTCCCGAGGACCCGGCGTCCCTCACCGACGAGGAGTGGGCGCGCTATCTCTTCTTCCGCGACAACCCCAAGGGCCCCTTCGCCGAGAGATGGAGCCACGCCGCGGGCTGTCGCAGGTGGTTCAACGCGGTACGGGACACGGCGACGAACAGGATCCTCGCCGTCTACCGGGTGGGAGAACCGCGCCCGTCCACTGCTGAGCCGAGGCCGGCCGCACCAGCCCGTCATGGGGTTCTCCCGAACGATGCCGGAAGTCCAAGGGAGCTTGAGGACAAGTCCGCCCAGGCCGAGGGAAGTTCGACGGACGAGCCCGCGAACAGGGCCCATCCGGTAAGCCACTTGGTCTCGGGACGCGCCGGTGCGGGGGACGCCGACCAGCCCTTCCGCCTCCCCAGCGGTGGCCGGATCGAACGCGACCGCCGCCTGACGTTCGTCTTCGACGGCACCGAGTACGCGGGCTTCCGCGGCGACACTCTGGCCTCGGCCCTCCTCGCCAACGGTGTCATCCAGGCCGCCACCAGCATCAGGTTCGGCCGCCCGCGGGGCGTCTTCTCGGCGGGTGCCGAGGAACCCAACGCGGTGGTCCAGATCGAGGCGCCTTTCCCCGAACCGATGCTTCCGGCGACGACGGTCGAGCTGTACGACGGACTGATGGCGAGCAGCCTGCCCGGCCGGGGACGCCTCGCCGCCGAGCCGGACCCGGCCCGCTACGACGCCGTGCACGCCCACTGCGATCTGCTCGTCGTCGGGGCCGGCCCGGCCGGGCTCGCCGCCGCGGCCGCCGCCGCGCAGAGCGGGGCACGCGTCATCCTCGCGGACGACCAGCCGGAACCCGGCGGCAGCCTCCTCGGAACGGGCGAACATCTCGGCTGGGTGGCCCGGACCAGCGAACTGCTCGAGTCCGCGCCCGAGGTGCGCGTCCTGCGCCGTACCACCGTCTTCGGCCACTACGACGACAACCACCTCCTCGCCGTGGAACGCCGCACCGCCCATCTGGGCGCCGAGGCCCCCGAGCTCGTCTCCCGGGAGCGCGTCTGGCGCATCCGTGCCCGCCGCGTGGTGCTGGCCACCGGCGCGCACGAACGCTCGGTGGCCTTCGCGGACAACGACCGCCCCGGAGTGATGCTCGCCGCCTCGGCGCGGGCCTATGTCAACCGGTACGGGGTCCTGCCGGGCCGCCGTGCCGTCGTGCTCACCACGAACGACAGCGCTTACGCCGCCGCGCTCGACCTCGCCGCGGCGGGCGTCGAGGTGGCCGCGGTCGTCGACACCAGGCCGGAGGCCGGTCAGTGGGCGCGCCGTGCCCGCGCGGCCGGGATCGAGGTGCTGACCGGCCACGCCGTGACCGGCACGGAAGGCGGCCCGCGCCTCACCGGTGTGCGGGTGGCGCCGTACGGCGAGTCAGTGGGGCCAAGGGAGTTCGCCGCGGACCTCCTTCTGGTCTCCGGCGGCTGGAATCCGGCGGCGCACCTGTTCAGTCAGGCGGGCGGCACACTCCGCTACGACGAGTCGCTCGGCACCTTCGTCCCCGGCAGCTCACGTCAGGCGGTGGACGTCGCGGGCAGCGCGAACGGGGCCTTCGGGCTCGCCACTGTGCTCGCGCAGGGAGCGGCCGCCGGTGCCCGCGCGATCGCGGCCGAGGGCTACTCCCCCGCGGCGCCAGCCCTGCCCGTGGTGACCGCACCGCCGCAGTCGCGCCCGATGCAGGTCTTCGCCCTTCCCGGCCACTCCGGCGCACCCCGCTTCGTGGACCTGCAACGCGACGTCACCGTGGACGACCTGGCCCGCGCGACGGGGGCCGGTCTGCGCTCGGTCGAGCACACCAAGCGCTACACGACGGCCGGCACGGCCAACGACCAGGGCAAGACCTCCGGGGTCCTGGCGAGCGGGATCGTCGCGGAATTGCTCGGGGTGGACGTCTCGGCGCTCGGTACGACCACGTTCCGGCCGCCGTACGCGCCCGTCTCCTTCGCCGCACTGGCGGGCCGCGACCGGGGCGCGCTGCACGACCCGGTCCGGGTGACCGCCCTGCACGCATGGCACACCGCGCACGGTGCGGTCTTCGAGAACGTCGGCCAGTGGAAGCGGCCCTGGTACTACCCGCGCGACGGCGAGGACATGGCGGCCGCCGTGCTGCGCGAGTGCCGTGCCGCCCGTGAGGGGGTGGCCTTCATGGACGCCTCCACCCTCGGCAAGATCGATGTCCAGGGCCCGGACGCCGCCGTGTTCCTGGACCGGCTCTACACCAACATGATCAGCACCCTCAGGGTCGGCATGATCCGTTACGGCGTGATGTGCCACCTGGACGGCATGGTCTTCGACGACGGCACCGTCATCCGCCTGGCCCAGGACCGCTTCCTGGTCACCACCACCACGGGCAACGCGGCGGCCGTCCTCGACTGGATGGAGGAGTGGCTGCAGACGGAATGGCCCGAGCTACGGGTCCGCTGCACCTCCGTCACCGAGCAGTGGGCCACCGTGGCCCTGGTGGGCCCGCACTCCCGTGACGTCCTCGGCTCGCTGGCGCCCGGCCTGGCGGTGGACAACGACAGCTTTCCGTTCATGGCATGGCGGGAGACGGCCGTCGCGGGCATCGACGCCCGGGTGTGCCGGATCAGTTTCTCGGGCGAACTCGCCTACGAGATCAACGTGTCGCCGTGGCACGCCCTCGCGCTGTGGGAGGCGGTGCAAGAGGCCGGCGCTCCGTTCGGCATCACGCCGTACGGCACCGAGACCATGCACGTCCTGCGGGCCGAGAAGGGCTATCCGATCATCGGCCAGGACACCGACGGCACGGTCACCCCGCACGACCTGGGCATGAGCTGGGCGGTGTCGAAGAAGAAGCCCGACTTCATCGGCAAGCGCTCCCACTCCCGCGCCGACACGGCCCGCCCCGACCGCAAGCACCTGGTCGGCCTGCTCCCCGAGGACCCGGCCGTCTTCCTCCCCGAAGGCACCCATCTGGTCGCCGACAGCGTGCTGCCCGAACCGCCGGTGCCGATGCTCGGCCACGTCACCTCCAGCTACCGCAGCGCGACGCTGGGCCGGACCTTCGCCCTCGCCCTGGTCAAGGGCGGCCGGGACCGCATCGGCGAACGTCTCTACGCACCCGTCGGCGACCGGCTGCTCCCGGTGACCGTCGCACGTCCCGTCCTCTACGACCCCGAGGGAGCCCGCCGCGATGGCTGAGACCGTCCTGACCGCACAGCCCCGCAGCCCCCTGGCACACGCGGCCGGCCGGCTGGCGGCCGCGACGCGCTCCTCGGGGGGCGCGGTCCGGCTCGCCGAGGTGCCCTTCCTGGCACAGGTCGATGTCCGCCTCGACGCCAAGGGAGCGGCGGCCGACGCCGTCGGAGTGGCCCTCGGATCGCAACTGCCCCTGGAGCCCGGCACCGCCGTCCGCACCAAGGGGCAGACCGCGCTGTGGCTCGGTCCCGACGAGTGGCTGGTGGTGGGCCGGCCGGGCACCCAGCGGGACCTGGAGGGCCGCATCCGTTCCGCGGCCGGAGAGGAACCCGTCTGTGTCACGGACGTGTCCGCCCAGCGCACCACCGTCCTCGTCGCGGGCCCCCGCGCCCGCGATCTGCTGTCCCACGGCTGCTCCCTGGACCTGCACCCGCGTGCGTTCGGCCCCGGCCGCTGCGCCCAGACGACGCTGGCCCGTACCCAGGTGATCCTGGTGGCCCGGGACGGGGTGAGGGCCGGTTTCTGGGTGCTGGTCCGTTCCTCCTTCGCCGGCTATCTCGCCGACTGGCTGCTGGACGCGGCGGCGGAGTACATCTGACACACGGTCTGCCGCTGGGCCGATCGCGCCGCGGACGGGGTGAGCGCAGGGACAGGCAGGTTTCGCCCGTCGGCGCCCCGGGAACCGGGGGACCCATGACGGGTTCCTCAGGCCCGCCGCGGGACGAACGACCCCCGCACCGCGGACTGCGTTCGCGCTGGCACGGCTCGGCCGCCGGTCGGCTCTGGCGGCACGGCAGCGAAATGGAACTGATGCACCGGTCCATGGGGTTCGCCGCGCTGGCGCTGGTCACGCTGGCGCCGCTGCTGATCGTCGTGGCAGCGGCGTCGCCCTTCCAGCACCGCGGCTTCGCCTTCTGGGTGATCGACGGCATGAGCCTTTCGGGGCGCCCCGCGGACGCCGTGGAGCGCCTGTTCTCCGCTCCCCGCAATGTGCTCAGTGCCACCAGCGCCTTCAGCGTCCTCGCCCTCGCGCTCTTCGGGCTCACCTTCGCCTCCAGCGTGCAGACGGGCTACGAGAGGGTCTGGGACCTGCCCGCGGGCCGGTGGCACACGGTGTGGCGCCGCGCCGTGTGGCTCGCGGCTCTGACGGCGTATCTGTATGCCGAGGTGCAGAGCGGCGCGGTGCTCCCGAGCGGGTTGTTCCAGTCCACCATGCGCATCACGCTCACCGTCCTGTTCGGCGTGCTCTTCTTCTGGTGGGGCCAGCACTTCCTGCTGGGCAGCCGTGTGTCCTGGCAGGCCCTGCTGCCCGGCGCGGTGTCGACCATGCTCGGTCTGGTCGGTCTGCGGTGGTTCTCCTACCAGGTGTTCTCCCCGCTCATCGTCAACAACGCGGTCACCTACGGCGCCCTGGGCACCACCCTCGTCGTGCAGTCCTGGCTCATCGGGGTCGGCTTCGTCGTGTTCGGAGGCGCCCTGCTGGGCCGCCACTTCCACGACGCCTACGTCGGGTGGCGGGCGGGGTGAGCCAGGCGGCGCACCGCGGTTCGCCGGGGGTGCGCGGCTGCCTGAACGTGGCGGTACGGAGGACCGGTATGCGTACAACGAGTGAGCCCCACCCCTGAAAAAGGGCGGGGCTCACGTGAGAGCGCCGGGCAGGCCTTGCACCTGCATCTCCCCGCAGGAAGCGGGACGTCTTTCCTTGGACCACCAACGCAGGGCCGAACGCCGGAAGTTGTGGCGCTCTGCCGTGTACTCATCATAGCGTACGCCGGACGGCAACTGAGGGGGCCCCGCGGTGGCGCAAGGACAGGGACACCGCCACACTGAGCGCCGCGACGATCCCGGCGCACAGCACCGCCCACGACCTCGCGAACGTGCAGGCGAGGATCGCGGCCGCGGTCACCGGCAGGACGCACTGCTGCGCGAGTGACCGTTTGTAGTGGCGCGCGTGCAGGAGCCAGGTGAAGAAGACGAATCCGGCAGCGGGGACGGTGACCGCGGCGGCGGCGCTCGATATGCCGATGTGCGCGTCTCCGACCGCCTGCCCGATCGTCACCTCGAGTCCCGCACCGATCCCGGCCGCCATGGAGAAAACGAGATAGTGCCCGTACCCCCACAGGAAAGCGCTGCGGCCGGTCCGCAGATGCTCGTGGATGGGGACGGCGAAGTAGATCCAGTAGGCGGCGAACACGAGCAGCAGGCCCCCTGCCGCGATCGGCACCAGTTCCGTCGACCCGCCTCTGTCCAGAGCGCTCTGCACGGCGACGGTCGCGGCGGCGACCGTCTCGCCGAGGACGATCAGGGTGAACAGTCCGTAGCGTTCGGCGATGTGGTGGGGGTGCCAGGGGGTGGGGTAGGGGCGCTCGGCCAGCACGGGCACGGCGAGTTCCGCGGCCGCGAGCAGGACGAACACCCATGGCTTCGTCGCGCTGTACGGGAGGAAGCCGAACGCCACCCAGCCGATCTGTACGAGGACGACACCGACGGCGTACCGCAGGGCCGTGGCCTGCGCCGCGTCCTGCTCGCTGCGCGCCGCCCTGAGCCATTGGGTGGTCAGGCCCAGCCGCATCACCACGTAACCGACCATGACGATGGAGTAATCCGTGTGGTCGAAGGCGCGAGGCACCCCCGCCGCCAGGATGAGGACACCCGTGATCTGTACCAGCGTGGTGAGCCGGTACGGGACGTCGTCCGTGTCGTACGCGGAGGCGAACCAGGTGAAGTTCATCCAGGCCCACCAGATGGCGAAGAAGATCATGGCGTAGCCCGCGACGCCCTGACCGGTGTGCCCGGCCTCCACGGCATGCGCCAGCCTGCTGCCGGCCTGCGCGACGGCCACCACGAAACACAAGTCGAACAGCAGCTCGAGCGGTGTGGCGACGCGGTGCGCTTCCCCTGGATCGCGCCTGACCATGGTCCGCAGCAATGACCCCGCCGGGACCGTGCCGCCCGCCGGGCCTTCGGCGCGTCCGCTCACGGTCTCCACTCCTTCCCGGCACCCGCCGCTGGTCGAGTGATGTGCGATGTGCCTTGAGTCGATCACATCATCCATGACGAGCAGCCCGTTCGTCAGGCCGGGGCCAGCGGCTCCGGGACCGGTTCGGCGGCACGCTGCCGGTATCGGCCGCCGGGACAGCAGCCGGGGTGGGTGCGGGCGGTGGCCCGGACACAGGATCCGGGCCACCGCCCAAGGGGATCAGACGGCGTCCAGCTCGGCGAACTCCTCGGCCGTGAGCTCCAGTCCCGCGGCCGCCACCGAGTCGCGGATGGTCTCCGGGCGGCTGGATCCGGGGATGGGGACGACCACCGGCGACTTGGCCAGCATCCAGGCCAGGCACACCTGCTGGGGGCTCACCCCGTGGGCCTCGGCGACACGGGCGAACGGCGCGTAGGCCGATCCCAGTTCACTCGCCCGGGAGATGCCGCCCAGCGGGCTCCACGGCAGGAAGGCGATACCGAGTTCGTCGCACAGCCGGAGCTCCGCTTCGCTGGAGCGGAACGCGGGCGAGAACTGGTTCTGGACGGAGACCAGACGGCCGCCGAGGATCTCACCGGCCTGGCGGATCTGGTCCGGGTCGGCGTTGGAGACGCCCGCCATGCGGATCTTGCCCTCGTCGAGGAGGTCCCGCACGGCACCGACGGACTCCGCGTAGGGGACCTTGGGGTCGGGACGGTGGAACTGGTAGAGGCCGATGGCCTCCACGCCCAACCGGCGCAGCGAGGCTTCGCAGGCCTCCTTGATGTGCCGGGGCGACCCGTCCAGGGTCCAGCTGCCGTCGCCGGGACGCAGATGGCCTCCCTTGGTGGCGACGAGGACGTCCGCGCCACGGTCGTGGGAGGCGAGGGCCTTGGCGATCAGGGTCTCGTTGTGACCGACCTCGTTGGCGTCGAGGTGATACGCGTCCGCGGTGTCGATGAACGTGACGCCCGCGTCGAGCGCCGCGTGGATGGTGGCGAGGGAACGCGCCTCGTCCGGCCTCCCCTCGATCGACATGGGCATACCGCCCAGACCGATCGCACTGACCTCGACGTCACCGATGCGGCGGGTGTGCATGAGCTCGTGCCTCTCTCAACTCTCGCTCGGAACCGTGCTCGGCCGGCCTCCGTGGGGGAGACCCCGTCGGTGCCGGCACGTACACCAGCCTGGCCGCCCTGCGCTCAGAGGTCCAATAGAGGAATGCGAACGCATTCAGCAGTACTTCAGCTGAATACTCCCCGGTCGAGCGGGCTTGGCGGCCCCGCAGCCCCGCAGCCCCGACCGACGGACGTCCTGAGCGGTGACCGGATCCACAAGGCGTCGAAGCACGTCCCACGCAACGGCGGGCAGATGAACGGAGGTCACACCGGCGATGCTCTGGCGGCAAGGTAAGAAAGCCGACCCTCGGTTACGCACCGTGAGGCAACCATTCACTCGTTCGATTCGTATAACTCCGTGGAAGTACAGCGAGCCGGCAGGCGGAAGCAACGCCGGAGCGTGACCATCCGCTTGCCCGGGGAAGCACCGAACAAGGAGAGACGATGCGGCCGTTCGCACTCAACTACGCCCGCCACGCCGAGGATGCGGAGGTCAGCACTCCGTACAGGTATGACTCCAGACTGCAGTTGAACGTGCTTCCCGACGGACGTATCGCCGCCCACGAATACGCAGTGTTGCGAGAGTGGGGGGCGACGACTTCCACCGCGGGCTCGAAAACGCACTTCGACGACTGATCACGGGCCGTCGACGATGACCGTGCTGATCCTTACCTGTGAACAGGATGTGACGGCGGACATGGTGGTGGCCGAGTTGAACGGAGCCGGTGTTCCGGTGGTCCGGCTCGACCCCGCGGACCTCCCCGGTGATGTGGCGCTGTCCGGTGAGTACGCACACGGCTCCTTCCACGGACATCTGTCCGTCGGTGAGCGTGTGGTGAGCACGAGCGGACTGCGCTCCATATGGGTGCGCAGGCCCGGAGTTCCGGCCGCACACTCCCCCGAACGGTCCGCCTGGCTGACCGAGGAGTCCGCACAGGCTCTGTACGGGATGCTGCACGCCACCGGTGCGCGCTGGATGAACCGCCCCGACGCGGCCCGCCGGGCCCGCCAGAAGCCCTGGCAACTCCATCTCGCCCAGCGCGTGGGACTCCCGGTACCGGCCACGCTGATCACGACCTTTCCGCAGGCCGCCCGGGACTTCGCCGAGCGCTTCCCCGATCTGGTGGTCAAGCCCGTCTCCGGCACGCACCCGGAGGACCCGCCGCGGGCCGTCCCCACCAGCCGTATCGCTCCGGACGCCGACTTCACCGCCGTCGCCTTCGGCCCGACCCTGCTGCAACGCCGGGTCGCCAAGTACGCCGACATCCGCCTCACCGCCGTCGGCGACCGCCTCCTGGCCGCCCGTAAGACGGCCGATCCGGACGCCGACGACATCGATGTCCGCTTCGCCCCGTCCGACGACCCCTGGCAACCGGTGGACGTCCCGCCGCGCATCGCCACAGCCGTGCACGACTATCTGCGCCAGGCCGAACTGGCCTACGGCGCCTTCGACTTCGTGGAGGACGCCGACGGCATCTGGTGGTTCCTCGAGTGCAACCAGTCGGGCCAGTTCGGCTTCGTCGAGTTGGACACGGGCCAGCCGATCGCCCGCACGCTGGCCGAATGGCTGGCGCGTCATGAGCCGGAACCGAAGGCGAGCTTCAACAGTTCTGTCCCTGCGGACCCTTGAGCGGACGCGGGGCGCGGGCGCGCAATCAGAGGCCCGAAAGTCCTTGTACCGACCACCGCTGCGGACGCGGTACCACATCGTGGAAGTGCGCCCGCCGTACGGTCACTGGCCTTTGCGGCCGACGCCCGCGTACATCCAGTACTCCGACGGGTTGTCCGGGATCTCGTCGTCCGGGTCGGGGCGCCACAGCGGTACGTGGACCAGGCCGGGCCTCGCCAGGCCGAAGCCGTCGAAGAAGGTCGCCCCGCACACCTGGGAGGCAACTCGCCGAACTCACGCCCGGGAAGTGCTGATTCACGCGGTCGGGCAGACCGGGCACCGACGCCGCTACGATGCGGCGGTGGTTGCCCGCCTGCCCAAACTGATCGCGACCGACCTGGACGGCACCCTGCTGCGCCGTGACGGCACCGTCTCCGCACGCACCCTGCGCGCCTTGCGCACCGTCGTCGAGGCGGGTGCCGACATCGTCGTGGTGACGGCCCGCCCACCCCGGTACGTGGACGCCCTGGCCACGGCGACGGGGCTGGGCGGCACGGCGATCTGCAGCAACGGCGCCCTCGTCTACGACCTGGCCTCCCGTACCGTGATCCACTCCCGTCCGCTCGCGGTCTCCGCCGCCCGCACGGTCGCCACCGTGCTGGGCCAGGCCGTCCCGGGCATCGGCTTCGCCGTGGAGGCGGGTCTGAGGGTCCACTACGAACCCGCCTACACGATGCGGCACTCGAGCGACCGCGAGGCCGAGTTCGCTGTGCCTTCCGTTGCCCACCTGTGGACGGTGGAGTCCCCCATCGTGAAGCTCCTCGCCCACTCCGCCGAGTACGAGGCCGACTTCCTCCTGGCCGTCGCCGAGCGCCATGCCGCCGGCCACGCCCACTTCACCCACTCCGGCGGCCGGGGTCTGCTCGAGATCAGCGCCCCCGGCGTCACGAAGGCGGACACACTCTCCGCCCTGTGCGCGACCCGCGGCATCGGCGCCGACGACGTGGTCGCCTTCGGTGACATGCCGAACGACCTGGCCATCCTGAAGTGGGCAGGTTCCGGCTACGCCATGGCGAACGCCCATCCGTCAGTCCGCGCAGCGGTGCCACAGCACACCGTCTCGAACGACGAGGACGGGGTGGCGCTGGTGCTGGAGGGCCTCTTCAACGCTCCAGGAGCGTGAGGTGCCGACCGGCCGGTATGCGATCACCGTGCCGAGCGGCACCGCGATACGCCTGCGAAGGCTCAGTAGCGGGCAGTCAGCGCCCCGTCGACGGCGACAGCCGCGCCGTTGATGAACGGACTCTCGGCACCGGGCGCGCCGCGTGAGCCGGAAGCTGCCGCTCGGTGAGGGCGAAACCTCCCGCACCGCCTGCGCTCGCGCCCTGCTCCGCGGCGGGCTGGAAGAGAAGAGCGGTGAACTCCTGTCCTCTGGGGTGCTTGCGGAGCGTGTGGGCTGGTGCGTCGACCTGGTGTCCGCCATGGTGACGGATCTGCTGTGCGGGCGCTTCAACAGCCGTGATGTGAATGTGCTTGCCTCCGGCGTGGACGCTGGGGGGGCGGAAGCTGCCGTCGAACGCCTGGATGGCGCTACGCCGTCTGGGCTGGAATGCCGCCCCGCCCCAGGGCGCGCGGGTCAACGACCGGATCGTGCGCATGGCCCAAGAGCAGGCCGGACGCACCCTGCGCTCGGCGAAGTGGCGCGCCGACCTGACCGCGGGGGTGCTGGCGACGTGTCCGGTCGATCCACGTAAGCGCACAGCCGCCGAGTGGGAGCAGGTGCGTGCGGCCGTGCCAGGCCAAACGGTGCGACACCCGAACAGGAACGGGTCGACCGGCATCCCATCACGGGATGACTCTTAGCGGTTCACGGACGACATGCCGGCCTCGTCGTAGCGCTGTCCGGCAGCCTGCGGGAGTTCGGCGTCGATACGCGCGAGATCGTCCTTCGTCAGCTCCACATCCACCGCGCCGACGTTCTGCTCGAGGTAGGAGCGGCGCTTGGTGCCCGGGATCGGGACCAGGCCCTCGCCCTGCGCCAGCACCCAGGCGATCGCGAGCTGCGCCGGCGTGACGTCCTTCTCGGCGGCGATCTCCCTCACCTTCTCGGCGAGCCTGAGGTTCGCGTTGAGGTTGTCGCCGGTGAAACGGGGCCCGCTGCGCCGGAAGTCGCCCTCGTCCAGTTCCTCCGGGGAGGAGAACCGGCCCGCGAGGAAGCCGCGTCCCAGCGGCGAGTAGGGCACGAACCCGATCCCAAGCTCACGGCATGCGGGCAGCACCTCGGCCTCCGGGTCGCGGCTCCACAGCGAGTATTCGGTCTGCACCGCGGTGATCGGATGGACGGCGTGGGCACGGCGGATCGTCTCCGCCCCCGCCTCGCTCAGGCCGATATGGCGTACCTTGCCCTCCGCGACCAGTTCCGCCAGCGCCCCGACGGTCTCCTCGATCGGCACATCGGGGTCGACACGGTGCTGGTAGTAGAGGTCCACGTAGTCGGTCCCGAGCCGTTTGAGCGAGCCGTGGATCGAACTGCGTACGTGTTCCGCCGAACCGTCCTGCTTCCCGATGGTGCTCATGTCACCCGGGACGGCGTTGTCCATCCGGTAGTTGAACTTCGTAGCGATCACATACTCGTCACGGTGGCCTTTGATCGCGCGTCCGACCAGCGACTCGTTCGTGAGCGGTCCGTACAGCTGGGCGGTGTCGAGGAAATTGACACCCAGTTCGAGGGCGCGCTGGATGGTCTTGATGCCCTCTTCCTCGTCGGTCGTGCCGTAGAAGGCGGACATCCCCATGCAGCCGAGGCCGATGGCCGAGACCTCCAGGTCCCCAAGCATGCGCTGCTTCATGTTCTCCGCAGCCTTTCGTCGCGATTGTCGTTGTGCTGTTCGGCGGGCTCGGACCTCGCCCGGCCCCTTCCGCCCCGGCGAGCCGGGCCCGTCGCCTCCCGGCCGCCGCACCGGGGCTCGCGAGGCGCATCACCTCCATGGAGCAACCGGTCTCGTGAATCGGCATCTCGGCGGCTCGATGCCGACGCTGTGAAGGCTAGGACTTCGCGTGCACTCGAAGTCAAGGGCCACTTGGCCAAGGGGCCCCTTCGGGCGACGACCATCTGCTGGTCCGGGCTTCCCCTGTCCTGCCGGGCGGAGGCCGCAACCCGGACGGGCTATCGCAGGACCGTGGGTCGCGTACCCGTCCGCCGCACGGATATCGCTGCCCAGGGCGTCCGTGGGCCCGGCCCGGGGCCACAACCCGCCGGGCGATCTTCAGGCCGTTCCTACACCCTGGTCGCGAGGCCCGCCCGAGCCGGGCAGCCGCTCCGCGGGACATCACCCCCTCCCGCCGCGCCCCCCAGACGCCACACAAGGAAGTACGGCAATGAAATTGACGACGTACGCGCTCATCCCGGCGTTGCAAGACGCCCGCGACGCCCACGCCGCGGTCATCGACAGATTCCGGACGGACATGCCGGTCACCCCCGTCGGTCCGCACCGCCAGGCCATGGAACACCACCTCGCCGACGCTCAGGTGTACTTGGGCCGTATCGACGACCACGTACGTGCCATCCGCCCCCGGCACCTGCTGTTCGACACCACCGCGGTGGTCCGCACCCTCATTGCGGGCGCCGTCCGCGCGGCGCGTGTGCCCCTGGAGGTCGGCGCTGTGATCGCCGACGGGGTGCTGTACGCGGGACGTCCGGCGACCGGGCACCGGCTGGTGAGGACCGTCGAGGGCGAATACGCGGTCGCCGCCCGGGCGCTCGCGGCCTGCCGGGTCGGCGAGAGCATCGCCGCCCTCACCGACGACGAGCGGGCCATGGACCTGCTCGGCGGGCTGCGCCACCTGGACGAGCGGATCCTGGAGACGCTGGAGAACAGCCTCGAGCAGCTGGCTCAGACCTTGGTCATGGCGGCCGCCGACGACAGCCTGTCGCTCCGGGCCGGCGGTATGAGCACCAAGGGGGCGCAGCTGTCCGGAGTACGCAGCGGTCAGCTGTGGCAGGACAACCGGACGGGCAGCAGGGCCGGCACCGGTCCGCAAGCGGTGGCCCCGGCCCCCTGGGCGGGATCGATGGACGACGTCAAGCACCGCATGGGGACGACCGGCTGACCGGAGGCCGCGTCCACGCGTGCGGCTCCGGCACGAGCGGGCATCCGCCGTCCTCCGGGACCGGCGGACGACCGGGCACCTCCGGTGCGGAGGGGCCGGCGGCGTCTGCCGGCCCTCCCGGCCACGTCGCATCAGGTGAGGCTGCCCCGTTCGCAGATCCGGCGGGCGACCTCGCGGAGTTTGACGTTGTGCTCCTGTGAGTACCGTCGGAGGACGTCAAAGGCATCTTCCTCCGTGAGGTGGTGGCTGCCCATGAGGATGCCCATCGCCTCACCGATGGTGTGGCGGGTGGCGAGGGCGGACTGGAGCTGTGCGTGCGTGCGGGCGCTGGAGAAGGCGACCGCCGCATGCGAGGCCAGCAACCAGCCCGCGGTCTCGCTGGCCTTGGTGAAGGCACCGGGCCGGCGGGAGTAGAGATTCAGCGCGCCCAGGTCCTCGTCCTCGGTGAACAGCAGGAAGCCCATCATGCTGCCCAGCCCCAACTCGCGGGCTCGTGGCCCGTATTGGGACCAGCGTGGCTGCTCGTCGGTGAAGTCGGCGATCCTGAACACCCGCTCCCCCGCAGCGGTCCGGGCGGCATCGAAACAAGGGCCTTCCCGCAGGCGCTCCTGCAGCCGGTCGCTCTCGCTGACGAGTCGGTGGGTCGGAGCCAGCGACTCCACCACGTCTCCGTGCAGGATGAGGATGCCCGCCGCATCACAGCCCTCCACCAGCTCGGTCGCCGAGCCGGTGATCCTCGCCAGCGTGGCGTCGACCGTTTCCTGCGCCAGCAGCTCGCGCGCCATGGATGCCAGCTGCTCCGCGAAATCTCGCCAGTCCATACCTTCCTCCGTCTGGCCCCGGACCGGCAGGGCTCCCCTATCACCCTGACACGGGCAGGCCCGCCGTGTGACGCAAGACGGCACGACGGGCAGACGGGGACGCTCCGGGGCCTGGCGGACGGGCGGGTGGGACGACCACGAGGGCGGAGTGTGGCCCGAGCGGGCCCTGCGCCTGGTCGACGAGGGCCGCGCCGCGCCCGGCCGGGGGACAGGAGAGCCGCCGCTCAGCTCTTCCTGCGGCGGTACGCCCACCACACGACCGCGGCACCCGCGGCGGCCGACAGCACCACGGTACGGTTGCCGCGCACCGCCTCCGCGCCTTCCGCCGCTTTCCGGCGTACCGGTTCGGGCGTCCGCTGCTCCAGGATGTGCCCGGCCTGACCGGCCTTGGCCCGGGCCTGGCCGGCGGCCTCGGACGCCTTGTCCTTCACCGTCGCGGGCACCTTCTCCTGCACCCGGTGGGCCGCCTCGGCGGCCTTGGTCCTCACTTCCTCGGCCTTGAGGCCCGCCTGCTCCCTGACCTCGGCCGCCTTCGCCCGGGCGCGTGCCTTCACGTCGGTCTTGCCGACCAGCGCCGCGACCGTCCGGCCGAGTTCCTCCCGGGTACGCTCGACCTGTTTCGCCAACTCGTCGGGGCTGGTGGCGGATTGCTCCTCGCGGGACGTCTTGCTCATCGGTGTGCACTCTCCTTGATCTCAGCCACGTCGGCCTTGACGCTGTCGATGGTCTGTTCAGGGGCAGGGGGTGCGGCCCCGGTGAACTGCTTCCTGCCGGTCAGCGCCATGACCGTGGTGATCGCGCCCAACAACGCCGTCATGACCAGAGCGGCGGCCCACACGGGCAGCACCAGCGCCAACGCCGCGATCGCGGTGGCGACGAGGGCCTGCAGCGTGAGCATGCCGACCACGCCCGCGCCCCCGAAGAGCCCACCACCCCTGGCGTAGCGTCCGCCCTTCTCCTTCATCTCCGCCTGCGCCAGCTTCAGTTCGCCGCGCACAAGAGCCGTCAGCTGCTGCGAAGCCTGCTGCACCAGCTCGCTCACCGGCTCCGCGTCCGAGCCTCGAGCACCGTGGCCCGGCGGGGCGGAGTACGACTTCGCGTCCGACACGAACGATCACCTCTCGTCTCGGTCTTGGCACAGGTGCCTCGCACCCGGCCGTCCGGTGAGGGCGCGGGTACCCCGATCGGGCCCGTTCAGCATCAGGCGTCGCTGACCGCGTTCCCTTGCGAACTCGTCCGCCGATCACCGCACTTGACGGCTGGGTCTCAGCGGATCCGGACCATGGACCGCGGCTGTGGGAGCCGGGCCGGTTCAGCAGGCCGCGCAGGCATCTCGCACATGCCCGCCCGCTTCCGCACCGGCGGCCACACGAGCGACCGGGCGGTCGTCGACACCGCCATCGAACCGGACGGTCCCGGCAGCGGGCACCACGATGCACATACGGCCGGCCGGGGCGGAGCGCCGCCTGTGCTCCGGGTCCGATGTCCACACCGGCCGCCCAGAGACACCCGGGTCAGCGGTTTTGCGACGGGAAGAGGGTGTTGCACCGTACAAGTGGTGTATCCCCTGACACAGTCGTAGCGTCGGGACAGAAAACAGCCCGGCGACGGCATATGGGTCCGAAGACAGGCGGCCTGGAGCGGACATGCGCAGACACTCAGTCAGTACGACGGTCACCCTGTGTGCCGTCGCATCGCTCGCGGCGGCCATGGGACCAGCGTCCGCCGCCCCCGTGGCGGCACCACCGAGCGTGCACACCGAGGCCCGGCAGCCGGGACAACCCGTACTGGTCGACTGTCTGTGGCAGCCGCAGGTACACCCCGGCGACTTCATGATCGCCTGCGGCGACGGCAACAGCCGCCTCTCCTCGCTCCGCTGGTCGCAGTGGGGCCCGGACGCGGCTCTGGCCACGGGCATCAATCTGGTGAACGACTGCAAGCCGTACTGCGCGGCGGGCAAGTTCCACTCGTACCCGGTGGTCGTGCGGCTCGACCGCCCGGAGCCCTGGAAGAAGCACCCGCAGACGCAGCAGTTCACCCGGATGAGTCTCGTCTACACCGACGACAGGCCGGAGGGATTCGAACAAGCAGTGACGTATCCCCTGTGGAGCTGACCTGGCACTGGCCTTCCGGGCGACCGCCCCATTCCGACCCCCGACGGAGTTGCCGTGAAATTCGGAATCGCGACCTTCATCACCGATCAGGGCATCCGCCCCGCCCCGCTCGGCAGGGCGCTGGAGGAGCGGCTGTTCGACTCACTGTTCATCGCCGAGCACTCCCACATCCCGGTGGACCGCCAGTCGCCCTACCCGGGCGGCGGTGAGCTGCCGCAGATCTACTACCGCACCCTCGACCCCTTCGTCGCCCTGAGCACGATCGCCGCGGTGACCGAGCGGCTGCTGCTGGCGACCGGTATCGCACTGATCCCGCAGCGCGACCCGATCATGACGGCCAAGGAGGTGGCCTCGCTCGATCTGGTCTCGGACGGCCGTGCCGTGTTCGGCGTGGGCGTCGGGTGGAACCGTGAGGAGATGAGGAACCACGGTGCCGACCCCACGACCCGCGGCCGGCTCACCGACGAGCGACTGCGGGCCATCCGGGAGCTGTGGACTACGGACAAGGCGGAGTTCCACGGCGAGTTCGTGAACTTCGACCCCGTCTTCTCCTGGCCCAAACCCGTGCAGCAACCGCACCCTCCGATCTACGTCGGTGGCGGCGAGGGCGCCTTCCCACGGGTGGTGCAGCTGGGTGACGCATGGCTGGCCAACAGTGTCCCGCCGGACAAGCTCGGCCCCCAGATCGAGCGGCTGCGTTCGCTTGCCGGCCGCGACGTGCCGGTGACGGTGTACGCGATTCCCGACGACCCCGAGCTGATCGAGGGCTACATCGCTCTGGGGGTCGAGCGGCTGCTGTTCTATCTGCCGACGACGCCCGAGCGCGAGACGCTGGAGAAGCTCGATCAGCTCGCCGAGGTCGCGGCCCGCTACTCCTGAGGCCCTGTTTCTCTTCTGGCCGAAACCCACGTTTATCCACCGCGCCAGGGATCACTCGGAGCGGTGACACCGAAGTCAGACACGACTGGAGTGAGCAACGGTGGCTGGAGACCAGAAGGCCAAGGGCAAGATGGAGCAGGCCAAGGGCAAGACCAAGCAGACGGTCGGCCGTACCGTCGGCAACGAGAAGATGGCGGCCGAAGGCCGGGCCGAGAAGGCGAAGGGCGCCGCGCGTCAGGCGAAGGAGAAGACCAAGGACGTCTTCAAGGACTGACGAGCGCGACACCCGCGGCGGGGCCACCGTTCGGCCGAACGGTGGCCCCGCCGCGGGTGTCGCGCTCGTCAGTCCTTGAAGACGTCCTTGGTCTTCTCCTTCGCCTGACGCGCGGCGCCCTTCGCCTTCTCGGCCCGGCCTTCGGCCGCCATCTTCTCGTTGCCGACGGTACGGCCGACCGTCTGCTTGGTCTTGCCCTTGGCCTGCTCCATCTTGCCCTTGGCCTTCTGGTCTCCAGCCACCGTTGCTCACTCCAGTCGTGTCTGACTTCGGTGTCACCGCTCCGAGTGATCCCTGGCGCGGTGGATAAACGTGGGTTTCGGCCAGAAGAGAAACAGGGCCTCAGGAGTAGCGGGCCGCGACCTCGGCGAGCTGATCGAGCTTCTCCAGCGTCTCGCGCTCGGGCGTCGTCGGCAGATAGAACAGCAGCCGCTCGACCCCCAGAGCGATGTAGCCCTCGATCAGCTCGGGGTCGTCGGGAATCGCGTACACCGTCACCGGCACGTCGCGGCCGGCAAGCGAACGCAGCCGCTCGATCTGGGGGCCGAGCTTGTCCGGCGGGACACTGTTGGCCAGCCATGCGTCACCCAGCTGCACCACCCGTGGGAAGGCGCCCTCGCCGCCACCGACGTAGATCGGAGGGTGCGGTTGCTGCACGGGTTTGGGCCAGGAGAAGACGGGGTCGAAGTTCACGAACTCGCCGTGGAACTCCGCCTTGTCCGTAGTCCACAGCTCCCGGATGGCCCGCAGTCGCTCGTCGGTGAGCCGGCCGCGGGTCGTGGGGTCGGCACCGTGGTTCCTCATCTCCTCACGGTTCCACCCGACGCCCACGCCGAACACGGCACGGCCGTCCGAGACCAGATCGAGCGAGGCCACCTCCTTGGCCGTCATGATCGGGTCGCGCTGCGGGATCAGTGCGATACCGGTCGCCAGCAGCAGCCGCTCGGTCACCGCGGCGATCGTGCTCAGGGCGACGAAGGGGTCGAGGGTGCGGTAGTAGATCTGCGGCAGCTCACCGCCGCCCGGGTAGGGCGACTGGCGGTCCACCGGGATGTGGGAGTGCTCGGCGATGAACAGTGAGTCGAACAGCCGCTCCTCCAGCGCCCTGCCGAGCGGGGCGGGGCGGATGCCCTGATCGGTGATGAAGGTCGCGATTCCGAATTTCACGGCAACTCCGTCGGGGGTCGGAATGGGGCGGTCGCCCGGAAGGCCAGTGCCAGGTCAGCTCCACAGGGGATACGTCACTGCTTGTTCGAATCCCTCCGGCCTGTCGTCGGTGTAGACGAGACTCATCCGGGTGAACTGCTGCGTCTGCGGGTGCTTCTTCCAGGGCTCCGGGCGGTCGAGCCGCACGACCACCGGGTACGAGTGGAACTTGCCCGCCGCGCAGTACGGCTTGCAGTCGTTCACCAGATTGATGCCCGTGGCCAGAGCCGCGTCCGGGCCCCACTGCGACCAGCGGAGCGAGGAGAGGCGGCTGTTGCCGTCGCCGCAGGCGATCATGAAGTCGCCGGGGTGTACCTGCGGCTGCCACAGACAGTCGACCAGTACGGGTTGTCCCGGCTGCCGGGCCTCGGTGTGCACGCTCGGTGGTGCCGCCACGGGGGCGGCGGACGCTGGTCCCATGGCCGCCGCGAGCGATGCGACGGCACACAGGGTGACCGTCGTACTGACTGAGTGTCTGCGCATGTCCGCTCCAGGCCGCCTGTCTTCGGACCCATATGCCGTCGCCGGGCTGTTTTCTGTCCCGACGCTACGACTGTGTCAGGGGATACACCACTTGTACGGTGCAACACCCTCTTCCCGTCGCAAAACCGCTGACCCGGGTGTCTCTGGGCGGCCGGTGTGGACATCGGACCCGGAGCACAGGCGGCGCTCCGCCCCGGCCGGCCGTATGTGCATCGTGGTGCCCGCTGCCGGGACCGTCCGGTTCGATGGCGGTGTCGACGACCGCCCGGTCGCTCGTGTGGCCGCCGGTGCGGAAGCGGGCGGGCATGTGCGAGATGCCTGCGCGGCCTGCTGAACCGGCCCGGCTCCCACAGCCGCGGTCCATGGTCCGGATCCGCTGAGACCCAGCCGTCAAGTGCGGTGATCGGCGGACGAGTTCGCAAGGGAACGCGGTCAGCGACGCCTGATGCTGAACGGGCCCGATCGGGGTACCCGCGCCCTCACCGGACGGCCGGGTGCGAGGCACCTGTGCCAAGACCGAGACGAGAGGTGATCGTTCGTGTCGGACGCGAAGTCGTACTCCGCCCCGCCGGGCCACGGTGCTCGAGGCTCGGACGCGGAGCCGGTGAGCGAGCTGGTGCAGCAGGCTTCGCAGCAGCTGACGGCTCTTGTGCGCGGCGAACTGAAGCTGGCGCAGGCGGAGATGAAGGAGAAGGGCGGACGCTACGCCAGGGGTGGTGGGCTCTTCGGGGGCGCGGGCGTGGTCGGCATGCTCACGCTGCAGGCCCTCGTCGCCACCGCGATCGCGGCGTTGGCGCTGGTGCTGCCCGTGTGGGCCGCCGCTCTGGTCATGACGGCGTTGTTGGGCGCGATCACCACGGTCATGGCGCTGACCGGCAGGAAGCAGTTCACCGGGGCCGCACCCCCTGCCCCTGAACAGACCATCGACAGCGTCAAGGCCGACGTGGCTGAGATCAAGGAGAGTGCACACCGATGAGCAAGACGTCCCGCGAGGAGCAATCCGCCACCAGCCCCGACGAGTTGGCGAAACAGGTCGAGCGTACCCGGGAGGAACTCGGCCGGACGGTCGCGGCGCTGGTCGGCAAGACCGACGTGAAGGCACGCGCCCGGGCGAAGGCGGCCGAGGTCAGGGAGCAGGCGGGCCTCAAGGCCGAGGAAGTGAGGACCAAGGCCGCCGAGGCGGCCCACCGGGTGCAGGAGAAGGTGCCCGCGACGGTGAAGGACAAGGCGTCCGAGGCCGCCGGCCAGGCCCGGGCCAAGGCCGGTCAGGCCGGGCACATCCTGGAGCAGCGGACGCCCGAACCGGTACGCCGGAAAGCGGCGGAAGGCGCGGAGGCGGTGCGCGGCAACCGTACCGTGGTGCTGTCGGCCGCCGCGGGTGCCGCGGTCGTGTGGTGGGCGTACCGCCGCAGGAAGAGCTGAGCGGCGGCTCTCCTGTCCCCCGGCCGGGCGCGGCGCGGCCCTCGTCGACCAGGCGCAGGGCCCGCTCGGGCCACACTCCGCCCTCGTGGTCGTCCCACCCGCCCGTCCGCCAGGCCCCGGAGCGTCCCCGTCTGCCCGTCGTGCCGTCTTGCGTCACACGGCGGGCCTGCCCGTGTCAGGGTGATAGGGGAGCCCTGCCGGTCCGGGGCCAGACGGAGGAAGGTATGGACTGGCGAGATTTCGCGGAGCAGCTGGCATCCATGGCGCGCGAGCTGCTGGCGCAGGAAACGGTCGACGCCACGCTGGCGAGGATCACCGGCTCGGCGACCGAGCTGGTGGAGGGCTGTGATGCGGCGGGCATCCTCATCCTGCACGGAGACGTGGTGGAGTCGCTGGCTCCGACCCACCGACTCGTCAGCGAGAGCGACCGGCTGCAGGAGCGCCTGCGGGAAGGCCCTTGTTTCGATGCCGCCCGGACCGCTGCGGGGGAGCGGGTGTTCAGGATCGCCGACTTCACCGACGAGCAGCCACGCTGGTCCCAATACGGGCCACGAGCCCGCGAGTTGGGGCTGGGCAGCATGATGGGCTTCCTGCTGTTCACCGAGGACGAGGACCTGGGCGCGCTGAATCTCTACTCCCGCCGGCCCGGTGCCTTCACCAAGGCCAGCGAGACCGCGGGCTGGTTGCTGGCCTCGCATGCGGCGGTCGCCTTCTCCAGCGCCCGCACGCACGCACAGCTCCAGTCCGCCCTCGCCACCCGCCACACCATCGGTGAGGCGATGGGCATCCTCATGGGCAGCCACCACCTCACGGAGGAAGATGCCTTTGACGTCCTCCGACGGTACTCACAGGAGCACAACGTCAAACTCCGCGAGGTCGCCCGCCGGATCTGCGAACGGGGCAGCCTCACCTGATGCGACGTGGCCGGGAGGGCCGGCAGACGCCGCCGGCCCCTCCGCACCGGAGGTGCCCGGTCGTCCGCCGGTCCCGGAGGACGGCGGATGCCCGCTCGTGCCGGAGCCGCACGCGTGGACGCGGCCTCCGGTCAGCCGGTCGTCCCCATGCGGTGCTTGACGTCGTCCATCGATCCCGCCCAGGGGGCCGGGGCCACCGCTTGCGGACCGGTGCCGGCCCTGCTGCCCGTCCGGTTGTCCTGCCACAGCTGACCGCTGCGTACTCCGGACAGCTGCGCCCCCTTGGTGCTCATACCGCCGGCCCGGAGCGACAGGCTGTCGTCGGCGGCCGCCATGACCAAGGTCTGAGCCAGCTGCTCGAGGCTGTTCTCCAGCGTCTCCAGGATCCGCTCGTCCAGGTGGCGCAGCCCGCCGAGCAGGTCCATGGCCCGCTCGTCGTCGGTGAGGGCGGCGATGCTCTCGCCGACCCGGCAGGCCGCGAGCGCCCGGGCGGCGACCGCGTATTCGCCCTCGACGGTCCTCACCAGCCGGTGCCCGGTCGCCGGACGTCCCGCGTACAGCACCCCGTCGGCGATCACAGCGCCGACCTCCAGGGGCACACGCGCCGCGCGGACGGCGCCCGCAATGAGGGTGCGGACCACCGCGGTGGTGTCGAACAGCAGGTGCCGGGGGCGGATGGCACGTACGTGGTCGTCGATACGGCCCAAGTACACCTGAGCGTCGGCGAGGTGGTGTTCCATGGCCTGGCGGTGCGGACCGACGGGGGTGACCGGCATGTCCGTCCGGAATCTGTCGATGACCGCGGCGTGGGCGTCGCGGGCGTCTTGCAACGCCGGGATGAGCGCGTACGTCGTCAATTTCATTGCCGTACTTCCTTGTGTGGCGTCTGGGGGGCGCGGCGGGAGGGGGTGATGTCCCGCGGAGCGGCTGCCCGGCTCGGGCGGGCCTCGCGACCAGGGTGTAGGAACGGCCTGAAGATCGCCCGGCGGGTTGTGGCCCCGGGCCGGGCCCACGGACGCCCTGGGCAGCGATATCCGTGCGGCGGACGGGTACGCGACCCACGGTCCTGCGATAGCCCGTCCGGGTTGCGGCCTCCGCCCGGCAGGACAGGGGAAGCCCGGACCAGCAGATGGTCGTCGCCCGAAGGGGCCCCTTGGCCAAGTGGCCCTTGACTTCGAGTGCACGCGAAGTCCTAGCCTTCACAGCGTCGGCATCGAGCCGCCGAGATGCCGATTCACGAGACCGGTTGCTCCATGGAGGTGATGCGCCTCGCGAGCCCCGGTGCGGCGGCCGGGAGGCGACGGGCCCGGCTCGCCGGGGCGGAAGGGGCCGGGCGAGGTCCGAGCCCGCCGAACAGCACAACGACAATCGCGACGAAAGGCTGCGGAGAACATGAAGCAGCGCATGCTTGGGGACCTGGAGGTCTCGGCCATCGGCCTCGGCTGCATGGGGATGTCCGCCTTCTACGGCACGACCGACGAGGAAGAGGGCATCAAGACCATCCAGCGCGCCCTCGAACTGGGTGTCAATTTCCTCGACACCGCCCAGCTGTACGGACCGCTCACGAACGAGTCGCTGGTCGGACGCGCGATCAAAGGCCACCGTGACGAGTATGTGATCGCTACGAAGTTCAACTACCGGATGGACAACGCCGTCCCGGGTGACATGAGCACCATCGGGAAGCAGGACGGTTCGGCGGAACACGTACGCAGTTCGATCCACGGCTCGCTCAAACGGCTCGGGACCGACTACGTGGACCTCTACTACCAGCACCGTGTCGACCCCGATGTGCCGATCGAGGAGACCGTCGGGGCGCTGGCGGAACTGGTCGCGGAGGGCAAGGTACGCCATATCGGCCTGAGCGAGGCGGGGGCGGAGACGATCCGCCGTGCCCACGCCGTCCATCCGATCACCGCGGTGCAGACCGAATACTCGCTGTGGAGCCGCGACCCGGAGGCCGAGGTGCTGCCCGCATGCCGTGAGCTTGGGATCGGGTTCGTGCCCTACTCGCCGCTGGGACGCGGCTTCCTCGCGGGCCGGTTCTCCTCCCCGGAGGAACTGGACGAGGGCGACTTCCGGCGCAGCGGGCCCCGTTTCACCGGCGACAACCTCAACGCGAACCTCAGGCTCGCCGAGAAGGTGAGGGAGATCGCCGCCGAGAAGGACGTCACGCCGGCGCAGCTCGCGATCGCCTGGGTGCTGGCGCAGGGCGAGGGCCTGGTCCCGATCCCGGGCACCAAGCGCCGCTCCTACCTCGAGCAGAACGTCGGCGCGGTGGATGTGGAGCTGACGAAGGACGATCTCGCGCGTATCGACGCCGAACTCCCGCAGGCTGCCGGACAGCGCTACGACGAGGCCGGCATGTCGTCCGTGAACCGCTAAGAGTCATCCCGTGATGGGATGCCGGTCGACCCGTTCCTGTTCGGGTGTCGCACCGTTTGGCCTGGCACGGCCGCACGCACCTGCTCCCACTCGGCGGCTGTGCGCTTACGTGGATCGACCGGACACGTCGCCAGCACCCCCGCGGTCAGGTCGGCGCGCCACTTCGCCGAGCGCAGGGTGCGTCCGGCCTGCTCTTGGGCCATGCGCACGATCCGGTCGTTGACCCGCGCGCCCTGGGGCGGGGCGGCATTCCAGCCCAGACGGCGTAGCGCCATCCAGGCGTTCGACGGCAGCTTCCGCCCCCCCAGCGTCCACGCCGGAGGCAAGCACATTCACATCACGGCTGTTGAAGCGCCCGCACAGCAGATCCGTCACCATGGCGGACACCAGGTCGACGCACCAGCCCACACGCTCCGCAAGCACCCCAGAGGACAGGAGTTCACCGCTCTTCTCTTCCAGCCCGCCGCGGAGCAGGGCGCGAGCGCAGGCGGTGCGGGAGGTTTCGCCCTCACCGAGCGGCAGCTTCCGGCTCACGCGGCGCGCCCGGTGCCGAGAGTCCGTTCATCAACGGCGCGGCTGTCGCCGTCGACGGGGCGCTGACTGCCCGCTACTGAGCCTTCGCAGGCGTATCGCGGTGCCGCTCGGCACGGTGATCGCATACCGGCCGGTCGGCACCTCACGCTCCTGGAGCGTTGAAGAGGCCCTCCAGCACCAGCGCCACCCCGTCCTCGTCGTTCGAGACGGTGTGCTGTGGCACCGCTGCGCGGACTGACGGATGGGCGTTCGCCATGGCGTAGCCGGAACCTGCCCACTTCAGGATGGCCAGGTCGTTCGGCATGTCACCGAAGGCGACCACGTCGTCGGCGCCGATGCCGCGGGTCGCGCACAGGGCGGAGAGTGTGTCCGCCTTCGTGACGCCGGGGGCGCTGATCTCGAGCAGACCCCGGCCGCCGGAGTGGGTGAAGTGGGCGTGGCCGGCGGCATGGCGCTCGGCGACGGCCAGGAGGAAGTCGGCCTCGTACTCGGCGGAGTGGGCGAGGAGCTTCACGATGGGGGACTCCACCGTCCACAGGTGGGCAACGGAAGGCACAGCGAACTCGGCCTCGCGGTCGCTCGAGTGCCGCATCGTGTAGGCGGGTTCGTAGTGGACCCTCAGACCCGCCTCCACGGCGAAGCCGATGCCCGGGACGGCCTGGCCCAGCACGGTGGCGACCGTGCGGGCGGCGGAGACCGCGAGCGGACGGGAGTGGATCACGGTACGGGAGGCCAGGTCGTAGACGAGGGCGCCGTTGCTGCAGATCGCCGTGCCGCCCAGCCCCGTCGCCGTGGCCAGGGCGTCCACGTACCGGGGTGGGCGGGCCGTCACCACGACGATGTCGGCACCCGCCTCGACGACGGTGCGCAAGGCGCGCAGGGTGCGTGCGGAGACGGTGCCGTCACGGCGCAGCAGGGTGCCGTCCAGGTCGGTCGCGATCAGTTTGGGCAGGCGGGCAACCACCGCCGCATCGTAGCGGCGTCGGTGCCCGGTCTGCCCGACCGCGTGAATCAGCACTTCCCGGGCGTGAGTTCGGCGAGTTGCCTCCCAGGTGTGCGGGGCGACCTTCTTCGACGGCTTCGGCCTGGCGAGGCCCGGCCTGGTCCACGTACCGCTGTGGCGCCCCGACCCGGACGACGAGATCCCGGACAACCCGTCGGAGTACTGGATGTACGCGGGCGTCGGCCGCAAAGGCCAGTGACCGTACGGCGGGCGCACTTCCACGATGTGGTACCGCGTCCGCAGCGGTGGTCGGTACAAGGACTTTCGGGCCTCTGATTGCGCGCCCGCGCCCCGCGTCCGCTCAAGGGTCCGCAGGGACAGAACTGTTGAAGCTCGCCTTCGGTTCCGGCTCATGACGCGCCAGCCATTCGGCCAGCGTGCGGGCGATCGGCTGGCCCGTGTCCAACTCGACGAAGCCGAACTGGCCCGACTGGTTGCACTCGAGGAACCACCAGATGCCGTCGGCGTCCTCCACGAAGTCGAAGGCGCCGTAGGCCAGTTCGGCCTGGCGCAGATAGTCGTGCACGGCTGTGGCGATGCGCGGCGGGACGTCCACCGGTTGCCAGGGGTCGTCGGACGGGGCGAAGCGGACATCGATGTCGTCGGCGTCCGGATCGGCCGTCTTACGGGCGGCCAGGAGGCGGTCGCCGACGGCGGTGAGGCGGATGTCGGCGTACTTGGCGACCCGGCGTTGCAGCAGGGTCGGGCCGAAGGCGACGGCGGTGAAGTCGGCGTCCGGAGCGATACGGCTGGTGGGGACGGCCCGCGGCGGGTCCTCCGGGTGCGTGCCGGAGACGGGCTTGACCACCAGATCGGGGAAGCGCTCGGCGAAGTCCCGGGCGGCCTGCGGAAAGGTCGTGATCAGCGTGGCCGGTACCGGGAGTCCCACGCGCTGGGCGAGATGGAGTTGCCAGGGCTTCTGGCGGGCCCGGCGGGCCGCGTCGGGGCGGTTCATCCAGCGCGCACCGGTGGCGTGCAGCATCCCGTACAGAGCCTGTGCGGACTCCTCGGTCAGCCAGGCGGACCGTTCGGGGGAGTGTGCGGCCGGAACTCCGGGCCTGCGCACCCATATGGAGCGCAGTCCGCTCGTGCTCACCACACGCTCACCGACGGACAGATGTCCGTGGAAGGAGCCGTGTGCGTACTCACCGGACAGCGCCACATCACCGGGGAGGTCCGCGGGGTCGAGCCGGACCACCGGAACACCGGCTCCGTTCAACTCGGCCACCACCATGTCCGCCGTCACATCCTGTTCACAGGTAAGGATCAGCACGGTCATCGTCGACGGCCCGTGATCAGTCGTCGAAGTGCGTTTTCGAGCCCGCGGTGGAAGTCGTCGCCCCCCACTCTCGCAACACTGCGTATTCGTGGGCGGCGATACGTCCGTCGGGAAGCACGTTCAACTGCAGTCTGGAGTCATACCTGTACGGAGTGCTGACCTCCGCATCCTCGGCGTGGCGGGCGTAGTTGAGTGCGAACGGCCGCATCGTCTCTCCTTGTTCGGTGCTTCCCCGGGCAAGCGGATGGTCACGCTCCGGCGTTGCTTCCGCCTGCCGGCTCGCTGTACTTCCACGGAGTTATACGAATCGAACGAGTGAATGGTTGCCTCACGGTGCGTAACCGAGGGTCGGCTTTCTTACCTTGCCGCCAGAGCATCGCCGGTGTGACCTCCGTTCATCTGCCCGCCGTTGCGTGGGACGTGCTTCGACGCCTTGTGGATCCGGTCACCGCTCAGGACGTCCGTCGGTCGGGGCTGCGGGGCTGCGGGGCCGCCAAGCCCGCTCGACCGGGGAGTATTCAGCTGAAGTACTGCTGAATGCGTTCGCATTCCTCTATTGGACCTCTGAGCGCAGGGCGGCCAGGCTGGTGTACGTGCCGGCACCGACGGGGTCTCCCCCACGGAGGCCGGCCGAGCACGGTTCCGAGCGAGAGTTGAGAGAGGCACGAGCTCATGCACACCCGCCGCATCGGTGACGTCGAGGTCAGTGCGATCGGTCTGGGCGGTATGCCCATGTCGATCGAGGGGAGGCCGGACGAGGCGCGTTCCCTCGCCACCATCCACGCGGCGCTCGACGCGGGCGTCACGTTCATCGACACCGCGGACGCGTATCACCTCGACGCCAACGAGGTCGGTCACAACGAGACCCTGATCGCCAAGGCCCTCGCCTCCCACGACCGTGGCGCGGACGTCCTCGTCGCCACCAAGGGAGGCCATCTGCGTCCCGGCGACGGCAGCTGGACCCTGGACGGGTCGCCCCGGCACATCAAGGAGGCCTGCGAAGCCTCGCTGCGCCGGTTGGGCGTGGAGGCCATCGGCCTCTACCAGTTCCACCGTCCCGACCCCAAGGTCCCCTACGCGGAGTCCGTCGGTGCCGTGCGGGACCTCCTCGACGAGGGCAAGATCCGCATGGCGGGCGTCTCCAACGCCGACCCGGACCAGATCCGCCAGGCCGGTGAGATCCTCGGCGGCCGTCTGGTCTCCGTCCAGAACCAGTTCTCGCCCGCGTTCCGCTCCAGCGAAGCGGAGCTCCGGCTGTGCGACGAACTCGGTATCGCCTTCCTGCCGTGGAGCCCGCTGGGCGGCATCTCCCGGGCGAGTGAACTGGGATCGGCCTACGCGCCGTTCGCCCGTGTCGCCGAGGCCCACGGGGTGAGCCCCCAGCAGGTGTGCCTGGCCTGGATGCTGGCCAAGTCGCCGGTGGTCGTCCCCATCCCCGGATCCAGCCGCCCGGAGACCATCCGCGACTCGGTGGCGGCCGCGGGACTGGAGCTCACGGCCGAGGAGTTCGCCGAGCTGGACGCCGTCTGATCCCCTTGGGCGGTGGCCCGGATCCTGTGTCCGGGCCACCGCCCGCACCCACCCCGGCTGCTGTCCCGGCGGCCGATACCGGCAGCGTGCCGCCGAACCGGTCCCGGAGCCGCTGGCCCCGGCCTGACGAACGGGCTGCTCGTCATGGATGATGTGATCGACTCAAGGCACATCGCACATCACTCGACCAGCGGCGGGTGCCGGGAAGGAGTGGAGACCGTGAGCGGACGCGCCGAAGGCCCGGCGGGCGGCACGGTCCCGGCGGGGTCATTGCTGCGGACCATGGTCAGGCGCGATCCAGGGGAAGCGCACCGCGTCGCCACACCGCTCGAGCTGCTGTTCGACTTGTGTTTCGTGGTGGCCGTCGCGCAGGCCGGCAGCAGGCTGGCGCATGCCGTGGAGGCCGGGCACACCGGTCAGGGCGTCGCGGGCTACGCCATGATCTTCTTCGCCATCTGGTGGGCCTGGATGAACTTCACCTGGTTCGCCTCCGCGTACGACACGGACGACGTCCCGTACCGGCTCACCACGCTGGTACAGATCACGGGTGTCCTCATCCTGGCGGCGGGGGTGCCTCGCGCCTTCGACCACACGGATTACTCCATCGTCATGGTCGGTTACGTGGTGATGCGGCTGGGCCTGACCACCCAATGGCTCAGGGCGGCGCGCAGCGAGCAGGACGCGGCGCAGGCCACGGCCCTGCGGTACGCCGTCGGTGTCGTCCTCGTACAGATCGGCTGGGTGGCGTTCGGCTTCCTCCCGTACAGCGCGACGAAGCCATGGGTGTTCGTCCTGCTCGCGGCCGCGGAACTCGCCGTGCCCGTGCTGGCCGAGCGCCCCTACCCCACCCCCTGGCACCCCCACCACATCGCCGAACGCTACGGACTGTTCACCCTGATCGTCCTCGGCGAGACGGTCGCCGCCGCGACCGTCGCCGTGCAGAGCGCTCTGGACAGAGGCGGGTCGACGGAACTGGTGCCGATCGCGGCAGGGGGCCTGCTGCTCGTGTTCGCCGCCTACTGGATCTACTTCGCCGTCCCCATCCACGAGCATCTGCGGACCGGCCGCAGCGCTTTCCTGTGGGGGTACGGGCACTATCTCGTTTTCTCCATGGCGGCCGGGATCGGTGCGGGACTCGAGGTGACGATCGGGCAGGCGGTCGGAGACGCGCACATCGGCATATCGAGCGCCGCCGCCGCGGTCACCGTCCCCGCTGCCGGATTCGTCTTCTTCACCTGGCTCCTGCACGCGCGCCACTACAAACGGTCACTCGCGCAGCAGTGCGTCCTGCCGGTGACCGCGGCCGCGATCCTCGCCTGCACGTTCGCGAGGTCGTGGGCGGTGCTGTGCGCCGGGATCGTCGCGGCGCTCAGTGTGGCGGTGTCCCTGTCCTTGCGCCACCGCGGGGCCCCCTCAGTTGCCGTCCGGCGTACGCTATGATGAGTACACGGCAGAGCGCCACAACTTCCGGCGTTCGGCCCTGCGTTGGTGGTCCAAGGAAAGACGTCCCGCTTCCTGCGGGGAGATGCAGGTGCAAGGCCTGCCCGGCGCTCTCACGTGAGCCCCGCCCTTTTTCAGGGGTGGGGCTCACTCGTTGTACGCATACCGGTCCTCCGTACCGCCACGTTCAGGCAGCCGCGCACCCCCGGCGAACCGCGGTGCGCCGCCTGGCTCACCCCGCCCGCCACCCGACGTAGGCGTCGTGGAAGTGGCGGCCCAGCAGGGCGCCTCCGAACACGACGAAGCCGACCCCGATGAGCCAGGACTGCACGACGAGGGTGGTGCCCAGGGCGCCGTAGGTGACCGCGTTGTTGACGATGAGCGGGGAGAACACCTGGTAGGAGAACCACCGCAGACCGACCAGACCGAGCATGGTCGACACCGCGCCGGGCAGCAGGGCCTGCCAGGACACACGGCTGCCCAGCAGGAAGTGCTGGCCCCACCAGAAGAAGAGCACGCCGAACAGGACGGTGAGCGTGATGCGCATGGTGGACTGGAACAACCCGCTCGGGAGCACCGCGCCGCTCTGCACCTCGGCATACAGATACGCCGTCAGAGCCGCGAGCCACACGGCGCGGCGCCACACCGTGTGCCACCGGCCCGCGGGCAGGTCCCAGACCCTCTCGTAGCCCGTCTGCACGCTGGAGGCGAAGGTGAGCCCGAAGAGCGCGAGGGCGAGGACGCTGAAGGCGCTGGTGGCACTGAGCACATTGCGGGGAGCGGAGAACAGGCGCTCCACGGCGTCCGCGGGGCGCCCCGAAAGGCTCATGCCGTCGATCACCCAGAAGGCGAAGCCGCGGTGCTGGAAGGGCGACGCCGCTGCCACGACGATCAGCAGCGGCGCCAGCGTGACCAGCGCCAGCGCGGCGAACCCCATGGACCGGTGCATCAGTTCCATTTCGCTGCCGTGCCGCCAGAGCCGACCGGCGGCCGAGCCGTGCCAGCGCGAACGCAGTCCGCGGTGCGGGGGTCGTTCGTCCCGCGGCGGGCCTGAGGAACCCGTCATGGGTCCCCCGGTTCCCGGGGCGCCGACGGGCGAAACCTGCCTGTCCCTGCGCTCACCCCGTCCGCGGCGCGATCGGCCCAGCGGCAGACCGTGTGTCAGATGTACTCCGCCGCCGCGTCCAGCAGCCAGTCGGCGAGATAGCCGGCGAAGGAGGAACGGACCAGCACCCAGAAACCGGCCCTCACCCCGTCCCGGGCCACCAGGATCACCTGGGTACGGGCCAGCGTCGTCTGGGCGCAGCGGCCGGGGCCGAACGCACGCGGGTGCAGGTCCAGGGAGCAGCCGTGGGACAGCAGATCGCGGGCGCGGGGGCCCGCGACGAGGACGGTGGTGCGCTGGGCGGACACGTCCGTGACACAGACGGGTTCCTCTCCGGCCGCGGAACGGATGCGGCCCTCCAGGTCCCGCTGGGTGCCCGGCCGGCCCACCACCAGCCACTCGTCGGGACCGAGCCACAGCGCGGTCTGCCCCTTGGTGCGGACGGCGGTGCCGGGCTCCAGGGGCAGTTGCGATCCGAGGGCCACTCCGACGGCGTCGGCCGCCGCTCCCTTGGCGTCGAGGCGGACATCGACCTGTGCCAGGAAGGGCACCTCGGCGAGCCGGACCGCGCCCCCCGAGGAGCGCGTCGCGGCCGCCAGCCGGCCGGCCGCGTGTGCCAGGGGGCTGCGGGGCTGTGCGGTCAGGACGGTCTCAGCCATCGCGGCGGGCTCCCTCGGGGTCGTAGAGGACGGGACGTGCGACGGTCACCGGGAGCAGCCGGTCGCCGACGGGTGCGTAGAGACGTTCGCCGATGCGGTCCCGGCCGCCCTTGACCAGGGCGAGGGCGAAGGTCCGGCCCAGCGTCGCGCTGCGGTAGCTGGAGGTGACGTGGCCGAGCATCGGCACCGGCGGTTCGGGCAGCACGCTGTCGGCGACCAGATGGGTGCCTTCGGGGAGGAAGACGGCCGGGTCCTCGGGGAGCAGGCCGACCAGGTGCTTGCGGTCGGGGCGGGCCGTGTCGGCGCGGGAGTGGGAGCGCTTGCCGATGAAGTCGGGCTTCTTCTTCGACACCGCCCAGCTCATGCCCAGGTCGTGCGGGGTGACCGTGCCGTCGGTGTCCTGGCCGATGATCGGATAGCCCTTCTCGGCCCGCAGGACGTGCATGGTCTCGGTGCCGTACGGCGTGATGCCGAACGGAGCGCCGGCCTCTTGCACCGCCTCCCACAGCGCGAGGGCGTGCCACGGCGACACGTTGATCTCGTAGGCGAGTTCGCCCGAGAAACTGATCCGGCACACCCGGGCGTCGATGCCCGCGACGGCCGTCTCCCGCCATGCCATGAACGGAAAGCTGTCGTTGTCCACCGCCAGGCCGGGCGCCAGCGAGCCGAGGACGTCACGGGAGTGCGGGCCCACCAGGGCCACGGTGGCCCACTGCTCGGTGACGGAGGTGCAGCGGACCCGTAGCTCGGGCCATTCCGTCTGCAGCCACTCCTCCATCCAGTCGAGGACGGCCGCCGCGTTGCCCGTGGTGGTGGTGACCAGGAAGCGGTCCTGGGCCAGGCGGATGACGGTGCCGTCGTCGAAGACCATGCCGTCCAGGTGGCACATCACGCCGTAACGGATCATGCCGACCCTGAGGGTGCTGATCATGTTGGTGTAGAGCCGGTCCAGGAACACGGCGGCGTCCGGGCCCTGGACATCGATCTTGCCGAGGGTGGAGGCGTCCATGAAGGCCACCCCCTCACGGGCGGCACGGCACTCGCGCAGCACGGCGGCCGCCATGTCCTCGCCGTCGCGCGGGTAGTACCAGGGCCGCTTCCACTGGCCGACGTTCTCGAAGACCGCACCGTGCGCGGTGTGCCATGCGTGCAGGGCGGTCACCCGGACCGGGTCGTGCAGCGCGCCCCGGTCGCGGCCCGCCAGTGCGGCGAAGGAGACGGGCGCGTACGGCGGCCGGAACGTGGTCGTACCGAGCGCCGAGACGTCCACCCCGAGCAATTCCGCGACGATCCCGCTCGCCAGGACCCCGGAGGTCTTGCCCTGGTCGTTGGCCGTGCCGGCCGTCGTGTAGCGCTTGGTGTGCTCGACCGAGCGCAGACCGGCCCCCGTCGCGCGGGCCAGGTCGTCCACGGTGACGTCGCGTTGCAGGTCCACGAAGCGGGGTGCGCCGGAGTGGCCGGGAAGGGCGAAGACCTGCATCGGGCGCGACTGCGGCGGTGCGGTCACCACGGGCAGGGCTGGCGCCGCGGGGGAGTAGCCCTCGGCCGCGATCGCGCGGGCACCGGCGGCCGCTCCCTGCGCGAGCACAGTGGCGAGCCCGAAGGCCCCGTTCGCGCTGCCCGCGACGTCCACCGCCTGACGTGAGCTGCCGGGGACGAAGGTGCCGAGCGACTCGTCGTAGCGGAGTGTGCCGCCCGCCTGACTGAACAGGTGCGCCGCCGGATTCCAGCCGCCGGAGACCAGAAGGAGGTCCGCGGCGAACTCCCTTGGCCCCACTGACTCGCCGTACGGCGCCACCCGCACACCGGTGAGGCGCGGGCCGCCTTCCGTGCCGGTCACGGCGTGGCCGGTCAGCACCTCGATCCCGGCCGCGCGGGCACGGCGCGCCCACTGACCGGCCTCCGGCCTGGTGTCGACGACCGCGGCCACCTCGACGCCCGCCGCGGCGAGGTCGAGCGCGGCGGCGTAAGCGCTGTCGTTCGTGGTGAGCACGACGGCACGGCGGCCCGGCAGGACCCCGTACCGGTTGACATAGGCCCGCGCCGAGGCGGCGAGCATCACTCCGGGGCGGTCGTTGTCCGCGAAGGCCACCGAGCGTTCGTGCGCGCCGGTGGCCAGCACCACGCGGCGGGCACGGATGCGCCAGACGCGCTCCCGGGAGACGAGCTCGGGGGCCTCGGCGCCCAGATGGGCGGTGCGGCGTTCCACGGCGAGGAGGTGGTTGTCGTCGTAGTGGCCGAAGACGGTGGTACGGCGCAGGACGCGCACCTCGGGCGCGGACTCGAGCAGTTCGCTGGTCCGGGCCACCCAGCCGAGATGTTCGCCCGTTCCGAGGAGGCTGCCGCCGGGTTCCGGCTGGTCGTCCGCGAGGATGACGCGTGCCCCGCTCTGCGCGGCGGCGGCCGCGGCGGCGAGCCCGGCCGGGCCGGCCCCGACGACGAGCAGATCGCAGTGGGCGTGCACGGCGTCGTAGCGGGCCGGGTCCGGCTCGGCGGCGAGGCGTCCCCGGCCGGGCAGGCTGCTCGCCATCAGTCCGTCGTACAGCTCGACCGTCGTCGCCGGAAGCATCGGTTCGGGGAAAGGCGCCTCGATCTGGACCACCGCGTTGGGTTCCTCGGCACCCGCCGAGAAGACGCCCCGCGGGCGGCCGAACCTGATGCTGGTGGCGGCCTGGATGACACCGTTGGCGAGGAGGGCCGAGGCCAGAGTGTCGCCGCGGAAGCCCGCGTACTCGGTGCCGTCGAAGACGAACGTCAGGCGGCGGTCGCGTTCGATCCGGCCACCGCTGGGGAGGCGGAAGGGCTGGTCGGCGTCCCCCGCACCGGCGCGTCCCGAGACCAAGTGGCTTACCGGATGGGCCCTGTTCGCGGGCTCGTCCGTCGAACTTCCCTCGGCCTGGGCGGACTTGTCCTCAAGCTCCCTTGGACTTCCGGCATCGTTCGGGAGAACCCCATGACGGGCTGGTGCGGCCGGCCTCGGCTCAGCAGTGGACGGGCGCGGTTCTCCCACCCGGTAGACGGCGAGGATCCTGTTCGTCGCCGTGTCCCGTACCGCGTTGAACCACCTGCGACAGCCCGCGGCGTGGCTCCATCTCTCGGCGAAGGGGCCCTTGGGGTTGTCGCGGAAGAAGAGATAGCGCGCCCACTCCTCGTCGGTGAGGGACGCCGGGTCCTCGGGACAGGGTACGTGCGCCTGACCGCCGTAGTGGAACTCGACCTCGTCGCGGGGCCCGCACCACGGGCAGGGGATCAGCAGCATGGTTCGGCTCCCTAGTGGGCCACAGCGGCGGCGCCGTGCTCGTCGACGAGCGCGCCGGTGGTGAAACGGTCGAGCGAGAAGGGGGCGTTGAGGGGGTGTGGGCTGTCGTGCGCGATGGTGTGGGCCATGACCCAGCCGACGCCCGGTGTCGCCTTGAAACCGCCCGTCCCCCAACCGCAGTTGAGGTAGAGGCCGTCGACGGGGGTGAGGCCGACGATGGGCGACGCGTCGGGGCTGACGTCGACGATGCCGCCCCAGGTGCGCAGCACGTGGGCACGGGCGAACACGGGGAACAGTTCCAGGGCGGCGGACATCTGCTGTTCGATGATGTGGAACGCGCCGCGCTGGGTGTACGCGTTGTACGCGTCGATGCCCGCACCCATCACCAGTTCGCCCTTGTGGGCCTGACTGACATACACATGGACGGCGTTGGACATCACGACCGTCGGGTGCACGGGTTCGAGGAGTTCGGAGACGAGTGCCTGCAACGGGTGGCTCTGCAGGGGCAGTTCGATGCCCGCCATTGCGGCCAGCACCGAGGTGTGGCCGGCCGAGCACAGTGCCACCTTGCCCGCCGTGATCGGGCCGAGCGTCGTCCGTACGCCGGTGATCCGGCCGCCGGCGATGTCGAGCCCGGTGACCTCGCAGTTCTGGATGATGTCGATCCCGGCGGCGTCGGCGGAGCGGGCCAGGCCCCACGCCACATAGTCGTGCTTGGCGATGCCGGCCCGCGGCTGATAGGTGCCGCCCAGCACCGGGTAGCGCACGTCGGGGGAGGTGTTGACGATCGGGCAGAGCTCTTGGACCTGCTCGGTGTCGAGCCATTGCGCGTCCACCCCGTTGAGCCGGTTGGCCTCGACGCGGCGCACGCTGTCGCGGACGTCCTGCAGACTGTGGGCGAGGTTGAGTACGCCGCGCTGGGAGAAGAGGATCGGGTAGTCGAGTTCCTCCTCCAGTCCCTCCCACAGCTTGAGGGCGTGCTCGTAGATGCCGGCGCTCTCGTCCCACAGATAGTTGGAGCGGATGATGGTGGTGTTGCGGGCCATGTTGCCGCCCGCGAGCCACCCTTTCTCGAGTACGGCGACGCTGGTGACGCCGTGGTTCTTCGCCAGGTAGTGGGCGGTGGCGAGGCCGTGTCCGCCGCCGCCCACGATCACCACGTCGTACGACCGCCGGGGTTCGGGCGTGCGCCAGAGGAAGTCGGGGTGCTCGGGCAGTTCGGCGCCGGGGGTGCTGGAACTCAACGGACGTCTCCGCCTTCCGAAAGGTGCGGGTAGAGCGGGTGCCTGGCCGCCAGCGCCTGGGTACGCGCGCGCAGCGCGGCCACGTCCGGCTCGGCCTGGAGGGCGAGCGCGATCACATCGGAGACCTCGGCGAAGTCCTCCACGGTGAAGCCCCGGGTGGCCAGGGCGGGGGTGCCGATGCGCAAGCCCGAAGTGACCATGGGCGGGCGCGGGTCGAAGGGGACGGCGTTGCGGTTGACGGTGATGCCGATCCGGTGGAGGAGGTCCTCGGCCTGCCTGCCGTCGAGCGCGGAGTCCCGCAGGTCCACCAGGACCAGGTGGACGTCCGTGCCGCCGGTGAGAACCCTCACCCCTGCGTCCGCCGCGTCCGGGCGGGTGAGACGCTCGGCGAGGACACTGGCGCCGGCGAGGGTGCGGGCCTGCCGCTCGGCGAACTCGGCTGACGCCGCCACCTTGAAGGAGACCGCCTTCGCGGCGATGACGTGCTCCAGCGGGCCGCCCTGCATACCGGGGAACACCGCCGAGTTGATCTTCTTGGCGAGGTCGCGGTCGTTGGTGAGGACGACTCCGCCCCGGGGTCCGCCGAGCGTCTTGTGCGTCGTGGTCGTGACGACGTGCGCGTGCGGAACGGGGCTGGGGTGCAGCCCGGCCGCGACCAGACCCGCGAAATGGGACATGTCGACCATGAGGTACGCGCCGACCTCGTCGGCTATGCGGCGGAAGGCCGCGAAGTCCAGCTGCCGCGGGTACGCCGACCAGCCCGCGATGATCATCTTGGGGCGGTGTTCCTTGGCGAGGCGCTCCACCTCGTGCATGTCGACGAGGTTGTCGGCCTCGGTCACGTGGTACGGCACGACGTTGAACATTCTGCCGCTGTAGTTGATGCGCATGCCGTGGGTGAGGTGCCCGCCGTGCGCGAGATCGAGGCCGAGGATCGTGTCGCCGGGGCGCAACAGCGCGAAGAAGACAGCGGTGTTGGCCTGGGCGCCGGAGTGCGGCTGCACATTGGCGTGGCCGGCGCCGAAGAGGGACTTGATCCGCTCGATGGCCAACCGTTCGGTGACGTCGACGTGTTCGCAGCCGCCGTAGTAGCGCCGGCCGGGGTAGCCCTCGGCGTACTTGTTGGTCAGGACGGAGCCCTGGGCCTCGAGCACGGCGGTGGGCGCGAAGTTCTCGGAGGCGATCATTTCGAGAGTGGACTGCTGGCGGTGCAGCTCTGCCCGGAGGGCGGCGTGGACTTCGGGATCCAGTTCGGCCAGCGGTGTGTTCAGCGGGTTCATACGGGGTTCGCGTTCCTCTCGACGGTCACCATCGGTGCTCCCTCGAAACCGGAGCGGAGTACTAGCCACGGAGACGGGACATGGCCGGGTCGAACAGCGGCTCTTCGGCCACGACCGCCTCGATGCGCCGGCCGAAGTAGCCGATCTGCACGGCGGTGCCCGTGGTGGCGAGCCGCGCCGGAAGCCAGGCGTAGGCGATGCCCTTGCCGATCGTGTAGCCGTAGGCGGCGCTGGTGACGTATCCGACGGCGTGGTCACCGTCGTACACCGGCTCCTTGCCCATGACGACGGCCTGGGGGTCGTCGATGGTGAGACAGGCGAGCCTGCGCCGCACGTCGGCCTTGCGCCGCTCGAGCACCGCCTTGCCGACGAAGTCGCCCTTGTCGGCCTTCACGGCGAAGCCCAGACCGGCCTCGTAGGGGTCGTGCTCGTAGGTCATGTCTGTGGCGAAGGAGCGGTAACCCTTCTCCAGGCGCAGGCTGTTGAAGGCGCCGCGGCCCGCGATGACGCCGCCCAGCGGCCGGGCCGCCCGCCACAGCGTGTCCCACAGCTTCAGGCCCTGGTCGGCGGTGGTGTACAACTCCCAGCCCAGCTCGCCGACGTAGGACAGGCGCATCGCGGTGACGGGGACGCTGCCGATGTAGGCGCGCTTGGCGCGGAAGTACTTCAGGCCGTCGTTGGAGAAGTCGGAGTCCGTCAAGGGCTGCAGCACCATCCGGGCGAGCGGCCCCCACAGGCCGATGCAGCAGGTGCCCGGGGTGATGTCGCGTACGGCGACGGATCCGTCGGCCGGGAGGTGGCGGCGGAACCAGTCGAGATCGCTGTTGCCGTTGGCGCCGACCTGGAAGAGGTCACGGGCCAGCCGGGCGACGGTGATGTCGCTGCGGATGCCGCCGTCGTGGTCCAGCAGCAGGGTGTAGGTCACGGAGCCGACCGACTTGTCGACCTTGCCGGTGCACAGCCGCTCCAGGAACGCAGCCGCGCCGGGGCCGCCGACCTCCAGACGCTTGAGCGCCGTCATGTCGTACAGGGCGACGGTCTCGCGGGTGGCCTGGGCCTCGGCGCCGACGATGGGCGACCAGTAGCGCGCCGCCCAGTCGTTCGGGACCGGGATGCTGCGCCCCTCGGTCAGCGGGGCGTTGGCCTCGTACCACTGGGGGCGCTCCCAGCCGTTCGCCTCCAGGAAGAAGGCGCCCAGTTCCTGCTGACGGGCGTAGAAGGGGCTCGTACGGATCGGGCGCGGGTCCCCGGAGGGCTGGAGGGGATGGATGATGTCGTAGACCTCGACGAAGTTCCGGCAGTCGCGGGCCAGTACGTACTCCGGCGAGAGCTGGTGCGGCTCGAAGCGGTTGACGTCGCACTCGTGCAGGTCGAAGGACGAGCAGTGGCCGTCCACCAGCCACTCGGCGACGGCCCGGCCGACTCCGGCCGAGTGGGTGACCCAGACCGCCTCGGCCACCCAGAAGCCCTGGACGTCCGGGGACTCACCGAGGAGCGGGAACCCGTCGGGGGTGAAGGAGAACAGGCCGTTGATGCCCTCCTCGACCTTGGCCTCCCTCGTCGCCGGCAGCAGGGACTGCGTCTCGGTCCATGCGTCCTCGAAGTCCTCCTCGGTGAACTCCAGTACCGACGGCATGACGGCGGCCTCCTCGATGGAGACGATGTCGTCGGCGGAGACCGGCATGGGGCGGTGGCCGTAGTAACCGATCCCGAGACCGTCGAAGCGGTCGCGGTAGTAGAGGTCGGCGTCCTGGTGCCGGAGTATCGGCCGCATCGCCTCCTCGGTCTGGCCTGCCAGCGCCGGTACCGGGCCGGTCCAGGCCAGTTGGTGGGCGAGCGGGGTGAGCGGGAGGTCCATGCCGACCATGCGAGCGATCCTCGGGCCCCAGATGCCGGCGCAGCACACCACGATGTCAGCGGGGATCTCGCCCTGGTCGGTGTGGACGCCGGTGACCCGGCCGTCGCTCTGCCGTACGTCGAGGACTTCGTGGTGGGCGAGGAAGCGTGCGCCGCGCGCGGTGGCCCGGCGGATCTGCGCCTCGACGGCGAGGACCGCCTTGGCCAGGCCGTCCGTCGGGACCAGGAGGCCGCCGAGGACCCGGTCGCGGTTCACGAGCGGGTGCTGCTCGACGCACTCCTCGGCGCTCAGCAGCCGGGCTTCGACGCCCCAGGCGGTGATCCAGCCGTGGCGGCGCCGGAGTTCGGCGAGCCGCTCGGGAGAGGTGGCCACTTCGAGGCCGCCGACCTGCAGGAAGCAGGGCTTGCCGTCGACGTCGAGGGAGCACAACTTCTCGACGGTGTAGCGGGCCAGCTCCGTCATGGTCTTGGAGGGGTTCGTCTGGAAGACCAGGCCGGGCGCGTGGGAGCTGGAGCCGCCGGTGGCGGGGAGGGGCCCCTGGTCGACCACGGTCACATCGGTCCAGCCTCGCGCCGAGATCTCGTCCGCGAGCGCCGCTCCCACGACGCCCGCTCCGATGATGACCACTCGGGGTCCCGCCATCGCCGCACCTCCGGACTCGAAACCGGGTCAGTTGCTTTCTGCGCAACGTGGTTCAGGTTGCGCAACTCAATGTGCCCGCCGCCCAGGAGGGGTGTCAAGGGGGCGCATGACGTCGGTGAACGCGTGAAACGCCAAGGGGCCCGGCAGGCCGCACTGGCAGCCTGCCGGGCCCCGTGAGGGGTTCTTCGCGGGTCCGGTCACCCCGTGGCCCGTCACCTTGCTCGCGTTTCAACTCCCCTGCAGAACAGCGTGCTTCCTGGGTGCGTCAGGACCGTCTCCGGACGGTTCCGGGTGGAGGCGGGCGGTTACTTCAGCCAGGCGTCGACCTTGTCGCGGTTCGCCTCGACCCACTTCTTCGCCGCCGCATCGTCGGACATCTTGTCCTGCGCGATGTACTTGGCCACGGTGTTCTGGTCGTCGTTCGTCCAGTTGAAGTTCTTCACCAGATTGTAGGCGGGGCTGCCGGACTTGGCGAACCGGGTGCTGACGATCTTGTCCAGGTCGTACACCGGATAGTCGCAGGCGATCTTGTCGGCGACGGCGTCGCATCCCGTCGTGTACTTCGGCAGAGCGACCTTCACCAGCGGCACCTCGGACAGGAACCACTGCGGCTCGTAGAAGTAGCCGATCACCCACTGCTTGTTCTTCTCGGCGGTCCGGAAGGCCTGGATGAGGGCGGTCTCGCTCCCCGCGTACACCACCTTGAAGTTCAGCTTCAGGTTCTTCACCAGCGCCGCGTCGTTCGTGACATAGGACGGGTCGCCGTCGAGCAACTGGCCCTTGCCGCCCGACTCGGAGGTCTTGAAGTTGTCGGCGTACTTGTTGAGGTTCTCGAACTTGGTGATGTCGGGGTGCGCCTTGGCCAGCCATGGCGGCACGTACCAGCCGATGATGCCCTTGTTGCCGGTCTGCCCGGCCTCGGTGGCGGTCTTCTGCTGGGTGATGTACTTCTTCTTCAGGTCGTCGTGGCCCCAGTTCTCCAGGATGGCGTCGACCTCGCCGGTCCCGAAGCCCTGCCAGGCGATCTCCTCCTTGAGATCCTTCTTGTCGACCGTGCACCCGAGGTCGTGCTGCGCGACGTACGCGACGACCGCCGCGTCCGCCTCGTAGCCCACCCACGGGTTGACGGCGAGGTTGAACGTGCCGCACTTGCCCGAACTCTTCGAGCCGGCGGAGGAGCTGTCGCCGACCTTCGCCCCCGAACAGGCCGTCAGGGTGAGGCCGAGAGCGGCCAGGCCGGCCGCGCCGGCTCGCCAGAGTCTTGCCATGGTTGTCGTGCTCCTTACGCACTGGTGCGGCGCGCCGCAGCCTGAGTGATCCGGTCGAACATGACTCCGAGCAGTACGATGGCGAGTCCCGCCGCCAACCCCTTTCCGTACAGCTCTCCCTGCGAGAATCCGGCCACGACGTCGTAGCCGAGGGCGCCGGCACCGACCAGGCCGCCGACGACAACCATCGAGAGCACGTAGATGAGGCCCTGGTTGGTGGCAAGGGTCAGCGCACTGCGTGCCATCGGCAGTTGGACCTTGGTGATGATCTGCCAGGTGTTGCAGCCGGTGGAGGCGGCCGCCTCCACGGTCGTCTCGGGAACGTTGCGCACCCCGTCCGCGATGATCTTGATGGCGACGGGGGCCGCGTAGACGACGGCCGCCACGATCGCGGTGAAACGTGTGGCGCCGAAGAGCGCAAGGAACGGCACGAGATAGACGAACGGGGGCATGACCTGCGCCGCGTCCAGCGTGGGCCGCACGATCCGGTCCACCAGCGCGCTGCGTCCCATCCACACGCCGAAGGTGGCGCCGAGCAGCATCACCAGGACCGTGGCGACGACGGTCGAGGCCAGCGTCGTCATGCTGTCCGACCACAGACCGGTACCGACGAGCAGCCCCACGCACACGACGGCGGTCACCGCGGCCCGCCAGCCGCCGAGCACCGCGGCGAGCCCGCACAGAGCGGCGCCCACCAGCCACCACGGGGAGTCCGTGAGCAGCGTCTGGAAGGGGTTGAGCAGGCCGTTGGTGAGCGCGTCGCGGAAGGCGTTGGTGACGCCCGACACATGGTCCTGCATCCAGGTGGTCGCCGTGTCCGCCGCGCTCGCGATGGCGCTGCCGGTGCCGCCGTCGCCCGGGAAGGATGCCGCCCATACGTAGGTGTGGGACAGATACACCAGCACCGCCGTGACGACCGCACCGGCGATCAGCAGCGGCCTGCGCCATCGCAGGAAACGGCCGCCCGAGCGGCGCGCCGCCTCCGCACGCCCGGCCGCCGCCGTGGTGACCCGGTCCAGGACGATGGCCATGACGACGATGGCGAGCCCCGCGTTGAAGGCGGTTCCCACGTCGAGCGACTGCAGGGCCTGTACGACGGTCTTGCCGAGGCCGGGCGCGTCGATCAGTGCGGCGATGGTCACCATGGCCAGGGCCGCCATGATGGTCTGGTTGACGCCCATGACCACGGTGCGCTTCGACATCGGCAGCAACACCTTCAGCAGCTGCTGCCGTCGTGTCGAGCCCATCGACTCCGCCGCCTCGACCGTGGCCGGCGGCACGGAGCGGATGGCGTGTGCGGTGATGCGGATGGCGGGCGGAGCCGCGTAGATCACGGTGGTGATCGTGGCGGAGGCCCCTCCGATGAGGAAGAACAGGGTCAGCGGGGCGAGGTAGACGAAGGTCGGCATCGTCTGCATGAAGTCCAGGACGGGCGTCATGATCCGGTTGAACCGGTCGGAGAGACCGGACCACACACCGAGGGGGATGCCGATGAGCAGCGCCACGAACACCGCCGACAGGGTCAGCGCCAGAGTGTCCATGCTCTCCTGCCACAGGCCCTGCAGCCCGAAGAACGTGAAGCCGGCGACGGCCAGGAGAGCGACCCGCCAGTTCCCTACGGCCCAGGAGACATAGCCGGCTAGTCCCACGACACCGAGCCAGCCGATCTGCGGGACCGGGCGGGTGCCTGTGGGCTGTGAGATCAGGGACTGGACGAACGTCACCAGGTTGTCGATGACCAGGCGGATCTCATTGAAGAAGTAGAGGAAGAGCGGATTGGAGTTGCGGTTGGCGCCGATGGTGTCGTTGACGTCGTTCAGCCAGCGGTGCAGACCGGTGAGGTCGGCCGCGGCGAGGGACAGCGTCTGCCGGCCGCGCAGCACGGCGAACAGCACCAGCCAGGCGATCAGGATCGCCGCCACCACGACGGGGCGGCCGACCTTCTTGCGCAGGGGCGCGACCGGCGCGGTCGCGTCGGCGGCGACGGCCATCACGCACCGCCTTCCTGCCCGGCGACCACGGCGAGGATCTCCTCGTCGCCGACGATGCCGAGCAGCTTGCCGTTCTCGACGACCTTGACCGGTTTCTCGGCGGCCAGCACTGCCCGGGTGGCCTCGCGCACGACGACGTCCGGGCCGAGTTCGGGACCGTCGAGGGCGTCGTCGGGCTCCGCGGGGCGCATGATCCAGCGCAGGGTCAGCACATCCCCGCGCGGCACGTCGCGGACGAAGTCCCGTACGTAGTCGTCCGCCGGGGCGCCCACGAGCTCGTCGCCCGTGCCGCACTGGACCATCCTGCCGTCGCGCATGATGAGGATGCGGTCGCCGAGCTTGAGTGCCTCGGAGAGGTCATGGGTGATGAACACCATGGTCTTGCCGACCTCGTGGTGCAGCCGGATGACCTCGTTCTGCATGTCACGGCGGATCAGCGGGTCGAGGGCGGAGAACGGCTCGTCGAAGAAGAGGACGTCGGGGTCGCCGGCGAGGGCACGGGCGAGGCCCACGCGCTGTTGCATACCGCCGGAGAGCTGGTCGGGATAGGAGTTCTCGTATCCGGCGAGGCCCACCAGTTCGACGACCTCCAGAGCCCGCTTGGTGCGCTCGGCCTTGCCCATGCCCCGGATCTCCAGGCCGAACGCCACGTTCTCGACGACCCGTCGGTGGGGCAGCAGGCCGAAGTGCTGGAAGACCATGGAGAACTTGCTGCGCCGCAGCTCGCGCAGCCGCTTGGCGTCGGCGCCGCGGATGTCCTCGCCCTCGAACACGATCTCGCCGGCGGTGGGTTCGATCAGCCGGGTCAGACAGCGCACCAGAGTGGACTTCCCGGAGCCGGACAGACCCATGACGACGAAGACCTCGCCGGGCGACACCTCGAAGTCGACGTCGCGCACGGCGGCGGTGCATCCGGTGCGGTCCATGAGTTCACGGCGGGTCAGCCCGCACAACTCCTCGGAGCCCGGCACCTGGTCGGCCTTCGGCCCGAACACCTTCCACAGTCGGCGCACGGAGATGACCGGGGTGCGGTCCGAATCCTGGGGCGTGCCGCGCCGCTGCGACACCTCGGTCTCTGTGGGGGTCACGGTCGACCTCTTTTCGGCGTTCAGCCGCGGAACCAGTGCTGCGGCCGGGGTTGGATGTTCTGCCAGACGTGCTTGGGCTCGCGGTACTCGTTGAGGCCGGTCGGTCCCAGCTCCCGGCCTACGCCCGAGTGCCCGAAGCCACCCCATTCCGCTTGCGGCACATAGGGGTGGTAGTCGTTGATCCACACCGTGCCGTGGCGCAGCCGCCGGGCGACCCGCTGGGCCTTGCCCGCATCCTGCGTCCAGACGGCTCCGGCCAGTCCGAACTCCGTGTCGTTGGCGATGCGGACGGCGTCGTCCTCGTCGTGGAAGCGCTCGACGGTGAGCACGGGGCCGAAGGACTCCTCGTGCACCACGCGCATGTCCTGCCGGCACTCGTCGAGGACGGTGGGCGGGTAGTAGAAGCCGTTCGCCAGCCCGGGATCGTCCGGGCGTCTGCCGCCGCAGCGCAGTACGGCGCCCTCGGCGAGGCCGGCCGCGACATACACCTCGACCTTCTCGCGGTGTTGCGCGGAGATCAGCGGTCCGCTCTCCGCCTCGGGGTCGAAGGGGCCGCCGAGGCGGATGAGCCGGGCCCGGCGTACGACCTCGTCGACGAGGGCGTCGTGGAGGGAGTCCTCGACGATCAGCCGGGCCCCGGCCGAGCAGACCTGGCCCGAGTGCAGGAAGACGGCCGTGAGCGCGAAGTCGACGGCGGTCTCGAAGTCGGCGTCTTCGAAGACCACGTTCGGGTTCTTGCCGCCGAGTTCCAGCGCGACCTTCTTCACCGTCGCTGCGGCAGCGGCCATGATGCGCCGTCCGGTCTCGAAGCCTCCGGTGAACGACACCATGTCCACGGCCGGGTCCTCGGCGAGCGGCGCGCCCACCTCGGCTCCCGCGCCCAGCACGAGGTTGGCGGTACCGGCCGGGAGCCCTGCCTCGTGCAGGGCGCGCATCAGCAGGATAGAGGTGGAGGGCGTGAGTTCGCTGGGCTTGAGGACGAAGGTGTTGCCGGCCAGGAGGGCCGGGGCGACCTTCCAAGAGGCCTGCAGCAGCGGGTAGTTCCAGGGGGTGATCAGTCCGCAGACGCCGACGGGCTCATAGGTGACGCGGCTGAGGGCGTCGTCGCGGCCGGTGTCCACCACGCGGCCGGCGTCGGTGCCGGCGATGCCGCCGTAGTAGCGGAAGCAGGAGACGACGTCGGCGATGTCGTACTCGCTCTCGACCAGCCGCTTGCCCGTGTCCAGCGACTCCGCGCGGGCGAACTCCTTGGCGTCGCGTTCGAGGATGTCGGCGGTGCGCAGCAGGAGTTCGCCCCGTTCGCGCTCGGGGGTGTGCGGCCAGGACCCGGTGTCGAAGGCGTGCCGGGCCGCGGCGATCGCCGCCTCGGTGTCGGATCGCGTGCCCTCGGAGACCGTCGCCACGAGCGTCCCGTCGGCCGGACAGCGGATCTCCCGGTGGCCGCCGGCCGCCGGATCACGCCACTCTCCATCCACATACAGATCTGCCACGCGCCGAGCCCTTCGACCGGAATGCGTTGCGCATCGTGCACTGAATTGCTGGTGGTGGAACACCTTGGCCGAATGAACGGACATACGTCAAGGGGTTGGTGGATTGCGATTTCGCCATCCGGGCAGTTGCCCCGACGTACTTGACCGAGTGCCTCGCAGGGCCCAACCATGTTGCGCATCGCTCACCAGGTTGTGCAATACGCACCAAGGGAGGCACCTCGAATGACCCCTGGACCGCAGCCCGGCCGTGAGTACGTCCTCACCCTCTCGTGTCCCGACACCGCCGGACTGGTGCATGCCGTGAGCGGCTTCCTCGTCAGGAACTCCGGCAACATCCTGGAGAGCCGGCAGTTCGACGACCGTTTGCAGGGCCGGTTCTTCATGAGGGTCCACTTCGACGTTTCCGACCCGGACGTCGACCTGGAAAATCTACGTTACCGATTCGGCCCCGTCGCCGAGGCCTACGGGATCTCCTGGGCCCTGCGCCACGCCTCCACCCCGACCCGGACGCTCATCATGGTGTCCAGGTTCGGGCACTGTCTGAACGATCTGCTCTTCCGGTGGCGCACCGGCGCGCTCAACATCGAGATCCCGGCCGTCGTCTCCAACCACCGGGACTTCGAGGGCCTCGCGCACACCTATGGCATCCCCTTCCACCACATCCCCGTGACAGCGGACACCAAGGCCCACGCCGAAGCTCGCCTGCTGGGTCTGGCAAGGGAGTTGAACATCGACCTCGTGGTCCTCGCCCGTTACATGCAGATCCTCTCCGACGATCTGTGCAAGGAACTGGAAGGCCGGGCCATCAACATCCACCACTCCTTCCTGCCCGGCTTCAAGGGCGCGCGCCCCTACCGGCAGGCGTACGAGCGCGGCGTGAAGCTGGTCGGCGCCACGGCGCACTATGTGACGCCGGACCTGGACGAGGGTCAGATCATCGAGCAGGACGTGGTGCGGGTGGACCACTCCCTCGACCCCGACGATCTCGTCACGGTGGGCCGCGACGTGGAGGCGCAGGTACTGGCCCACGCGGTGAAGTGGCACACCGAGAGCCGGGTCATGGTGCACGGCAACCGCACGGTGGTCTTCCGCTGAGCGCCGCGCGGACCCCGTTCAGCCCACCTCAGCCGCCCAACCGGTCGAGCAGGGCGCGGCGCCAGCGTTCGGTCTCCGCGACCTGGTTGAACGTGAAGAGGTGAAGCCCGGCCACTCCCGCCGAGGGCGCGGTGAGCGCGTCCGCGCCGCGCGCGAGGAGCCTTCCGGGGTCGTACCCTCCGGGCGCGGCGAACCGCAGAAACCACGAGGGGTGCCTGGTCAGGAAACGTGTGGACTCGCCAACCCCGATCTTCGTCGCCATGGACAGCAGCTTCGCGCGCTGCACGGGCCCCGTGACGCCCACGTGGACGGGCAGGGTGACCCCGCGGCGGCGGATCCGGGTGATCCAGTCGCCGAGCACGCGCGGATCGAAGCACAGGTTGCTGACGATGTACGTGGCGTGCGCCTGTTTGGCCCACATCGCCTGGACGGTGATGTCGTCATGGATGAGGGGGTGGCTCTCCGGATAGCCCGTGATCCCCATCTCCGGGAAGGGCCTGCCCAGTTGGCTCAGCGTGCGCAGCACCGGCAGCGCCCCCTCGTACACCCCGGCTGGCGGATCGGCGTCGCCCGCCGGGACGAACACGTCGTCGACGCCCACCGCACGCAACCGGTCGACGACATCCTTGAGATGCGCGTCGTCCCGCAGCAGCCGCGCGGGAACGTGCGGGACGACACGGTATCCGTGCGCGGCGAACCGCTCGGTAAGGGCGAGCGTCGGCTCCAGGCCCTTGACCGGCGACGCGGTGACGGTGACCACGACGTCGCGCGGTAGATGGGCGAGGACCTTCTCCTCGGTCGTCGCGGCCGGCAGCACCTCGTAGCGGACACGGCCGAGCAACGTCCGCAGTACCTCGGCGCCCAAGGCCTACCGGGCCTGTTTCTGCGCGTCGCGGTGGCGGTAGTACACGGCCTTGGACGGGGCCGGCTGTTCGTTGCCCAGGATGAGGTCCGCCGCCTTCTCGGCGACCATCATCACCGGTGCGTAGATATTGCCGTTCGTGACGTACGGCATCACCGAGGCGTCGACGACGCGCAGCCCGTCCAGTCCGTGCACCCTCATGCTCAGCGGGTCGACGACGGACATCTCGTCGGTGCCCATCTTGCAGGTGCAGGAGGGGTGGAGGGCCGTCTCGCCCTCCTTGGCGACCCAGGCGAGGATCTCCTCGTCGGTCTCCACGGAGGGTCCGGGTGAGATCTCACCGTCGTTGTACGGCGCGAGCGCCGGCTGGCCGAGGATCCGGCGCGCGACGCGGACGGCCTCGACCCACTCGCGGCGGTCCTGTGCGGTGGACAGGTAGTTGAAGCGGAGTGCCGGGTGCTTGAGCGGATCCCTGCTCTTGATCTTCACGGAGCCCCGGGCGTCGGAGTACATCGGCCCCACGTGCACCTGGTAACCGTGCCCGCCCGCCGGCGAGGAGCCGTCGTAGCGGACCGCGACGGGCAGGAAGTGGAACATCAGGTTGGGGTAGTCCACGTCCTCGTTGCTGCGGGCGAAGCCGCCGGCCTCGAAGTGGTTGGTCGCGGCCGGGCCCGTGCGGAAGAGCCACTGCAGTCCGATGACGGGGGCACGCCACTTGGCCATGTACGGCTGCACGGACACGGGCTGCCTGCAGGCGTACTGGACGTAGACCTCGAGGTGGTCCTGGAGGTTCTCCCCGACGCCCGGCAGGTCGTGGACCACGTCGATGCCGAGGGCGGCCAGTTCAGCGGCGTTGCCGACCCCGGACAGCTGCAGCAGTTGCGGGGAGTTGATGGCGCCGCCGCACAGGACGACCTCGCGGGCGCGGACCTGCTGCGGTGTGCCGCGCCCTTGCCGGTACTCGACGCCGACGGCGCGCTTGCCCTCGAAGAGGATCCGGCTGACGAACGCCCGGGTCTTCACGGTGAGGTTGGGCCGTTTCATCGCGGGCTTGAGGTACGCCTTCGATGCCGACAGACGGCGCCCGCGGTGCACGTTGCGGTCGAAGGGAGCGAAGCCCTCCTGGCGGTACCCGTTGACGTCGTCGGTGCGGGCGTAGCCCGCCTGCTCAGTGGCCTCGAGGAAGGCGGTGAACAGCGGATTGACGGCGGGGCCGCGCTCGAGCACGAGCGGGCCGTCGTGGCCGCGGAACTCGTCGTCGTTACCGGCCGCGAGACAGTTCTCCATCCGCCGGAAGTACGGCAGGCAGTGCGCGTAGTCCCAGGTCTCCATCCCGGCATCGGCGGCCCACCGCTCGTAGTCCATGGGGTTGCCGCGCTGGAAGATCATGCCGTTGATGCTGCTGGAGCCGCCCAGTACTTTGCCGCGGGCGTGGTAGATGCGCCGACCGCCCATATGGGGCTCGGGCTCGGACTCGTACTTCCAGTCGTAGAAGCGACTGCCGATCGGGTAGGTCAGCGCCGCGGGCATGTGGATGAACACGTCCCACGGGTAGTCGGGCCGGCCCGCCTCCAGCACCAGCACCCGGTTTCGGGGCCCCGCCGAGAGCCGGTTGGCAAGGGCGCTGCCGGCCGATCCACCGCCGACGATGACGAAGTCGTACTGCTGAGGAGCCATGGTGCCTCGTCTCGCTCGCGCCGTCGATACGCGAGGCATGCTAATACGGGTAGCGCTATGCGCACTAGGTTGCGTTCAGCGCAACTTGACGGGCCCTTGAGCATGTCGGCGATCACTTGCGTCGGCGTTGTTTACTGCGCGTATAGTTTCGCCATGAGCAACTACAGTCCGGATACCGAAACGACAGGTCCGCAGGCCGGCGGAGTGCAGTCCGTCGATCGCGCCATCAGCGTCCTCGAGATCCTGGCCCAGCGCGGCGAGGCGGGCGTCAGCGAAGTGGCCGCCGAGATCGATGTTCACAAGTCGACCGCGTTCCGGCTGCTCGGCGCCCTGGAGGCGCGCGGTCTGGTGGAGCAGGCGGGCGAGCGCGGCAAGTACCGGCTCGGATTCGGCATCGTACGCCTGGCCGGTGCCGTCACGGGGCGGATCGACATCACCCAGCAGGGACGCCCGGTCTGCGAGCGTCTCGCCGAGGAGATCGGCGAGACCGTGAACATCGCCGTGATGCAGGAGCAGTACGCGATCAACCTCTACCAGGTGCGCGGGCCGGCGGCCGTCACCGCGCACAACTGGGTCGGCCAGCTGACCCCGTTGCACGCCACCTCGAGCGGCAAGATCCTGCTGGCCCATCTTCCCGCCAAGGAGCGTGCCGCCCTGCTGTCGGACGCCGGCCTGAAGAAGGTCACCCCGCACACGCTGACGGCGAAGACGAAGCTGGAGAAGAATCTCGCCGAAGCCCGGGAACGGGGCTATGCCTGGACGCTGGAGGAGCTGGAGATCGGGCTGCACGCGATGGCCGCGCCGATCCGCGACCGGGAGGGGCAGGTCGTCGCGGCGATCAGTGCCTCGGGACCCTCTTACCGGTTCACCGAGGAACGGATGCACGAGCTCGCTCCGGTGCTGCTCAAGGGCGCCGAGGAGATCAGCCACCGGATGGGCTACCTGGGCTGAGCGGCCCGCGCGCCCCGGCTGCGGGGAGCTCAGGAGCGAGGCCGTGACCGCACGGCCCGGTCAGCGCGGCTGCCCGGTGCCCAGACGCTCCTGCACCCAGTCGTGGAAGGCGCCGATGTGGTGCTCACTGGGCACCAGTACACCGCCCTTGGCGTAGAGCCGGGAGCTCATTCCGGGCTGGGTGCGTTCGCACGCATCGAAGTCCTGGCGGTTGACCCGGTCGAAGAGTTCCACGGACCGGCCGAGGTCCTTTCCGCTCTCCACGACGCCGGGCAGGTAGAGCCAGTCGCACTCCACGACCGTGCGGTCCACGGCCACCGGGTACATTCGATGGAAGATCACGTGGTCGGGTACGAGGTTGATGAATACCTGCGGCTTGACGGTGATCGCGTAGTAGCGGCGGTCCTGCTCCTCGGACACCCCGGGAATCCGCTGAAGTCCCTCGGAGCCGTCGACGGTGAAGCCCTGGACCTCCTCGCCGAACTCGGCGCCGTGGCCCACGTAGTACTGCGCGGCGTAGCCGTCCGCGAACTCCGGTAGCACCTCGGTGAGTTCCGGGTGGATCGTGGCGCAGTGGTAGCACTCCATGAAGTTCTCGATGATGAGCTTCCAGTTCGCCTTGACGTCGTAGACGATCCGCTTGCCCACCGCGAGGTTCGCGATGTCGTAGTGCTCGATCGACTCCACGTCGCCCAGCCGGGCGATGACCTCGCCGACGACCTCCTCCTCGAAGGACGGCGGATTCTCCGCCAGGCACACCCAGACATAGCCGAGCCACTCGCGCACGGCCACGCTCACCAACCCGTACTCGGTGCGGCCGACATCGGGCATCTTGCTGAGATTGGGCGCCGCGACGAGCCTGCCGTCGAGGTCGTAGGTCCAGGCGTGGTACGGGCACTGGAAGGCGCGCTTCACCTCGCCGGCCCCCTCGGTGCGGAGCTTGGCTCCGCGGTGCCGGCAGACGTTGAAGTAGGCGCGCACGGAGTCGTCCCGGGCGCGGGTGACGAGGATGCTCTCGCGCCCGACGTCGACGGTCCGGAAGGCGCCTGGCTTCGGCAGGTCGGACGAGCGCGCGACGCAGAACCACATCGTCTCGAAGATGCGCTCCTGCTCCTGGGCGAAGATTCCCGGGTCCGTGTAGCAGGAGCCGGGGAGGGTGGCGATCAGGCTGTCCGGCAGGTCTGTCGAGGTCACGGTGCACTCCTCGGGAAACGTCGTGGATCGGTCAGTCACGCGCAGAGAAGAGCGACTTCGCGCGGCGTTGTGTATGGGGCAACGCTGCGTGCCATGTGCAACGCAGCATGAGTTGCCGCCCCGTCGGTGTCAAGAGGCGGCCGTGAGCCGCTTGCGCCAACGGGTGAACAGCCGCGGCTGGTTCACCCCGAGCACGGCGACCGGCCGACCGGCACGCCGGTAGACGGCCAGGAAGCGACGGTCGCCGATGGTTCCTTCCTCCACCGTCACACTGTCGGCACCGGCGGCGTGACCCACGAACTGGATCTTCACGCCGTACTGGTCGGACCAGAAGTACGGCGGCCGGGGCGCGACCGTCTCGGCGGCACCCGAGGTCAGCAGCGTCGCCACGGCGATGTCCGGCCGCTCCAGCGCGCCGGTCCAGTGCTCGACGCGGCGATGGCGGCCGGCGTGTGGGTCGTACCAGGCGGCGCAGTCTCCGACGGCCACCACCCCGGGCAGGCTGGTGCGGCCGTCGGCGCCGCACGTGACGCCGTCGTCGAGCGCGACACCGGAGCCTGACAGCCAGTCCACGCACGGACGTGCGCCGACGCCGACGACGACGGTGTCGGCCGGAATCCCGCGGCCGTCCTCGAGCAGCACGCCCTCCACCCGGCGCTCCCCGCTGAGTCCCTTGACGCCGACACCGCACAACAGCCGTACGCCGTGGTCGGCATGGAGGGCGGAGACGACGCGGCCCATGGTCTCGCCGAGCGGTCCGGCCAGCGGTGCCGGTGCCGCTTCGACCACCGTCACCTCGAGTCCGAGGCCGTGCGCGGTGGACGCGACCTCGGCGCCCACGAACCCGCCGCCGATCACCACCAGCCTTCCGCCCGCGGCCAGTTCGCCCCGCAGGGTGCGGGCGTCGTCCAGGGTGCGCAGGACGTGCACTCCGGCCAGTCCCGAGGTGCCGGGCAGCCGGCGCGCGGCCGCGCCGGTCGCGATGACCACGCCGTCGGCGCGTATCTCCCGGCCGTCGGCGAGACCGATGGAGCGCCGATTGCCGTCGAGTCCGATGGCGCGGGCACCCAGCACCCACTGGGCGTCCAGGTCCTCGTCCTCGCTCTCCAGCGCCAGATCCGCTTCGCCGATGGCACCGGCCAGGAACTCCTTGGACAACGGCGGTCTGTCGTACGGGCGGTGAAGCTCCTCACCGATGACGACCAGCCGGCCGTCGTATCCCCGCTTCCGCAGCGAGCGCGCCGCCGAGAGACCGGCCAGCGAGGCGCCCACCACGGCCACGGTCCTCACGCGGGGCCTCCGGCGAGACGGGAAGCCACGCAGGGCGGCAGGTTGGGCGCATCCGTCGACAGCTGGACGTAGATCGTGCCGTCCTCGACGACGACCTCGTGGGTGCGAACCGGGAGCTTGGCCGGCGGGGCGCCGACGGCACCGGTCCTCAGGTCGAACGTGGAGGCGTGCAGCGGGCATTCCACCTCGCAGCCCTCCAGCCAGCCGTCGGCGAGCGAGGCGTCCTGGTGGGTGCAGGTGTCGTCGATGGCGAAGACCTCTCCGTCCTCGGTGTGGAACACCGAGACCGGCGGGTCGATGTCGAGCCGGTAGGCCTCGCCTCGCGGCAGATCCGCGAGACGGCACGCGGGAATCATCATGACACCTCGGTGCGTATAGCGAAACGGATTGCGATTGACGCAACGCCAGTCTGTGGGCGGCGCTAAACCCTTGTCAAGACGTCCAAGAGCCCGGTTGAACCGGCTCCGGCGACCGTTCCCGGCGCATGCCAAAGGGTCCCAACCAGCCGCGCGAGCAGGCCGAAACGGGATCCGGCGATCCGGTGAGGAGGCGAGAACACGGGGTCCGTGCGGAACCATCGCGCCGGGAGGTAGGTGCGGAAAGCGTGGCCGTCCGCCGCACGGCGCGGCGGTGGCGCGGCGGCCGGGACTCGTTCGCTGAGCTGAGGGCGCTTGACCCGCACCAGCGGGGGTGTTGGGCGCGCACAGGCTCCTAGCGCCCGCACCGGCGCGCAGGTTGGGCCTGGACCGGCTCCCCATCGGCGTGAAGGCCGAGACCGCACCGGCGTGAAGCCGGACGGCGACGGGACACCCCGTGAGGCGGCACCCTCTCCCCGGCCGGCGCCGTGAAGCGCCGAGAGGTGCCGCCGTCCGGGCGTTCAGAAGCCGCGGTCGATCCGCTCCTGAATGGGTGGAGCGTCTCTAACTGGCCTAGCGAGCCTGAGCGTTGCTCAGCCTTGGGAGCCAATCGCCTTCGTGCCCTGGTACTGAACGACAGGAGCCGCCAGCCCGCGTGGCACGTCCCTCCGGACGCTGGTCGACCGGGCCGCAAGACCCGACCGAGGAGGGTGCCCGACGTCGCCTGGGCGCCCGACGTGCGCGTGGCACTCCGCCACAGGCTCACTACGCTTCGCTAATCCAACTGGTGAGCCTCGGCGCCGATGACGGTGGGGAAGTCGCTGTACGGCCTGCCGCCGTCCAGCGTGAACGTCCCCGAGCTGACGAGCCGTTCCTTACGGGCCCCCGTCATGGGAAGACCACCACCGAGCGCAGTACGTCGCCCTGGTGCATACGCGCGAAGGCCTTCTCGACCTCGTCCAGCGCGACGGTCTCCGTGACGAAGGCGTCCAGGTCCAGGCGGCCCTGCAGATAGAGGTCGATGAGCATGGGGAAGTCACGCGAGGGCAGGCAGTCGCCGTACCAGGAGGACTTCAGCGATCCGCCCCGGCCGAAAACGTCCAGCAACGGCAGTTCCAGCTTCATGTCCGGAGTCGGAACGCCGACCAGCACCACCGTCCCGGCCAGGTCGCGGGCGTAGAAGGCCTGCCGGTAGGTCTCCGGACGGCCCACCGCCTCGATGACGACATCCGCCCCGAATCCGCCGGTCAGTCCGCGGACCGCCTCGACCGGATCGGTCTCCTTGGAGTTGACCGTGTGGGTCGCGCCCAGTTTCCTTGCGGTCGCCAGCTTGCGGTCGTCGATGTCCACCGCGATGATCTTCGATGCGCCCGCCAGGTGCGAACCGGCGATCGCCGCGCCCCCCACGCCGCCGCAGCCGATCACTGCCACGCTGTCGCCGCGTCCGACGTTGCCCGTGTTGATCGCCGCGCCGAGCCCCGCCATCACCCCGCACCCAAGAAGTCCGGCGGCGGCCGCCGACGCCGCCCGGTCCACCTTGGTGCACTGCCCGGCCGCCACGAGTGTCTTCTCGGCGAAGGCGCCGATGCCCAGGGCCGGCGACAACTCGGTGCCGTCCAGCAGGGTCATCTTCTGCCGCGCGTTGTGCGTGTCGAAGCAGTACCACGGCCGACCGCGCAGACAGGCACGGCAGCGGCCGCACACCGCACGCCAGTTCAGGATCACGAAGTCGCCGGGTACGACGTCCGTGACGCCCTCGCCCACCGACTCCACCACACCCGCCGCCTCGTGCCCGAGGAGGAAGGGGAAGTCCTCGCTGATGCCGCCCTCACGGTAGTGGAGGTCGGTGTGGCAGACCCCGCAGGCCTCGATCTTCACCAGCGCTTCGCCCGGGCCGGGATCGGGCACGGCGATCGTCTCCAGGCTCACGGGGGAACCCTTGCCCCGCGCGACGACAGCACGGACGTGGTGAGTCATGGCCACTCCTCGGCTGGTACGAGACCCTGTTGGGCGTTGCTTATCGCGGCACGCATCTCGTGTCGTGCAACACAGGATCGTGGAGTGCCGAGCGACGGTCAAGGATCCGTCCGATGGCTTCGCGAGCGGCACATCACGGTGCCGCGTGGGTGCGCCGCCCGTCACCCGGCGAACGGCAAGAGCCGCAGCGGGAACGGACTGTTCCTCTACCTCGTCCTCGACCGGGCGAAATCCAACCTGGCCATGGCCCGCCACCAGCTCAAACGCATCGAGGCCGAGCTCGAGGTGTAGGCAGGCGGTGCGTCCGTACCTCCGCACACCGACGACTTGCAGATTTCTTCATCTGGGCACATCCAGATCGGGCCAATCTCCTGGGTGTGCGGGGCAGGAACGGCGAGGATCGGTCCGCAACACCACACGCGGCGGCGCGTATTGGGCCGCCGCACCCGGTACACCGCCCACCGAACGCGGCAGGGAGCGAGCGATTCAACATGCAGGTCCCCCTCTACCAGGCCAAGGCCGAGTTCTTCCGCATGCTCGGGCACCCCGTCCGGATCCGGGTCCTGGAACTCTTGCAGAACGGCCCCGTCCCCGTACGCGACCTGCTCTGCGAGATCGAGATCGAACCGTCCAGCCTCTCGCAGCAACTGGCGGTACTGCGCCGTTCGGGGATCGTGGTGTCCATACGGGAGGGCTCCACCGTGAGTTACGCGCTCGCGGGCGGCGATGTCGCGGAGCTCCTGCGCGCGGCTCGCCGGATCCTGACGGAACTGCTGGCCGGCCAGACCGAGTTGCTGGCCGAACTTCGCCAGGCCGACGACCGTCGTCCGGCCCTGGCCCCGGGCAGCGCACGTCGAAGCACCTGACAGCGCGGCCGGCACGCGACCTGCGCGGTCGACGGCCATGGGGCGACGGACGGCCGGCGAGCCGCGTCTCCACGAGGGGATCGTGGCGGCCTGGAGGAGGGGGACACACCTTAGGACGACTGTGACTCCGCCCGGCCTCCGCGGTGTTGCGGGGGCCGGGCGGGCGTGGAGGGGATCGGACGGTCACCAGGTATGACCGGCAGCGGCGAAGTCACCGTCGCGTCAGGTCGCCGGCGGAGGCCTCCGCCGTGCCCGGCGACGGGCCTCAGACGGAGCCGGCGAACACGGGAAGGTAACCGCGGGACTGCCCGACGTCGGTGGGGTGGTAGGACTCCGTGACGGCGAGCAGGTTCACGCTGCGCAGCCAGGGGTTGGCCGAGCAGATCTCGTGTCCGGTGAAGGAGCGGCGGACGTCGGCGAAGGTGAACCCGTGATCGGCGGCGCGCTTGGCGGTGACTGTGTCGAGGTGGTCGACGGCGTTGTTGAGGGCGGACCGCGCGGTGTCGGAGAGGCCGATCGCACACATCCCGCTGAGCCGGTACAGATGCGGATAGCCGAGCACCACGACGTGGGCGGCGGGGGCCTTGCTCCTGATGGCCTGGTAGAGACGGTCCAGGTCGCCCGGGAGATTGGCGTCCATGTATCTGCGTGCCTCGGCGGCGGCGGTCACGCATGCGGTCGTGCCGCGCAGCACGCAGGTCGTCATGACCTTGGCGAAGCCCGAGTCGCTGCCGCCGACCGTGATGCTGACCAGGCCGGTGCGGCGGCTGAGGGTACCGAGCTGGCGGGCCAGCACATCGCTCGTCCGGGCGCCGTTGCACGCGGCGAAGCTGAACGACGACACCGAATGGGCCGCGGCCCACTGGGCGGGATAGGCCCGGCTGCTGCGCAGGCAGTCGCCGCTCGAGGCGAGGTAGCCGCCTGCTCCGACCCCGGCGGAGTAGGAGTCGCCGAGGGCCACGTAGCCCCTGGACACCGACAGCGGGACCGCTTGTGCTGTGGTGGCCCCGGTGAAGGTCCAGGCGGCGGCGAGGAGGAGCGAGGACACACGGACGGCGATTCGGGACTGTCTCATGCTCCTGCCTTAACACGGCTCGTTCGACCCGGGCTGTCATGACCGCTCGCCCCCGCGCGGCCGTGTTGAGAAGCGTCCCTGGCCGTGCCGCTCGCGAAGCGTCCTGTCCTTGACCGGACTTCTGCGGGAACCGGCGGTGTACGGGCCTGCCGTACTCCGTGCGGACGTCACCCGGACGGCCGTCACTCCGCCGGCGGCGTTTGTGCCGCCCCCGGACTGGAGTGCCTCGCCCCGCGGAACCCCGGGAGACGCGGGCAATCGCCGATCACCGCCCTGATCATCAGCTGGGTTTCTTGGTGAGACTCGCTAGGGTGAGTGCATGAAACGGACGTCTTTCGAGAACTGGCCGTGCTCCATCGCGCGGACCATGGACCTCCTGGGTGACTGCTGGACGCCGCTGGTGCTGCGTGAGGCGTTCTACGAGGTCAGCCGCTTCGACGAGTTCCAGCAGGGGCTGGGCATCGCGCGCAACACCTTGACCGACCGGTTGCGTCACCTCGTGGACGAGGGTGTCCTGGAGAAGCGGCTCTACCAGAGCGAGCCGCGGCGTCACGAGTACGTACTGACGCAGAAGGGGCGGGACTTGTTCGGCGTCCTCGCCGCCATGTCCCGCTGGGGCGATCGATGGCTGGCAGGGGAGGAAGGCGTCCCCGTGGTGTTCCACCACGACACGTGCGGCCACGACACCGGGGCCGAGGTGGTCTGCGCGGTGTGCCGGAAGCCGCTGGAGGCCGAGGACACCTCGATGCGCATGGGGCCCGGGTATCCGGAACGGCTCAAGCGACGGGCGGATGTGCGCCGCCGGTTCGGTGCCGACTGACGGACCCGCCGCCCACGGTCCTTGACAGGGTAAGTCTTGTGAAGCAACCCTTGGGGCCAACTGCTCGATGGCGAGGAGGCTGGCCGATTTGGAGTGGACGGGCGCACGTTACGCGGACACACCCACGCTCGAGGTGCGGACCTGGATCGACGCCCCGCCGACGCGGGTCTGGTCGCTGGTGAGCGATATCGAGCTGATGCCGACCATGAGTGCGGAGCTCCAGTCGGTCGAGTGGCTCGACGGGGCGGCAGGGCCGGCCGTGGGCGCCAGATTCGTCGGGCGTAGCAAGCATGAGGCGCTGGGGGAGTGGCAGACGACCTCGCACGTCATCGAGTGCGAACCCGGGCTGTCGCTCGCCTGGGCCGTGGAGGACCCGGCCAACCCCTCAGCGGTCTGGCGCTTTCGGCTCCGGCCCAAGGACGGCGGCACCGAGCTGTCCGAATGGATGCAGCTGGGCCCGGGCCGTTCCGGTCTCTCCCTGGCCATCGACCGGATGCCGGAGAAGGAGCAGAAGATCGTGTTCGTGCGGCTGCGCGAGTTCGAGCGGAACATCACCGCCACCCTGGAGCAGATCAAGAAGCGGGCGGAGAAGTGATGCGCACCGCCACCACCATCGAGGCGTCCGGCGGTGAACGCTGGTCGGAGCAGACCGACTTCGTCGTGGAGGCCGAGAAGCTCGGCCTGGACGTGTGCTGGGTCGCCGAGGCATGGGGCTCCGACGGTCCCTCGGCGCTCGGCTACTACGCGGCGCGCACCGACCGGATGCTGCTGGGATCCGGCATCATGCAGGTGGGGACGCGGACTCCGACGGTCGTGGCACAGACCGCCATCACGTTGTCGAATCTGTCCGGCGGACGGTTCCTGCTCGGTCTCGGCGCCTCCGGCCCCCAGGTGATCGAGGGCCTGCACGGGGTTCCGTTCGCCCGGCCCCTGAGGCGTATGCGCGAGACCGTGGAGATCGTGCGCCGGGTCCTCGACGGTGGGAAACTCTCCTACTCCGGAGCCGAGTTCCGTATTCCGCTGCCGGGCGGCGAGGCGGTCCCGATGCGCCTGTCGATGCGCGCCGAGCACCGGATCCCCGTCTATCTGGCCGCGCTGTCACCGGCGATGCTGGAGCTGACCGGGGAGGTCGCCGACGGCTGGTTGGGAACGAGCTTCGTGCCCGAGGGTGCGGCCGGTGCCTACTTCGCCCATCTCGACAACGGCCTTGCCCGAAGCGGCCGTAGGCGTGCGGAGCTGGACATCTGCCAGGGGGCGGAGGTCGCGTTCGCGCCCGACGAGGAGGCGCTCGGGGCGATGACCGCGACGCGCAAGAAGGAACTGGCCTTCAGCCTGGGAGGCATGGGCTCCGCGTCCACCAACTTCTACAACAACGCCTACAGCCGCCAGGGTTGGGCCGAGATCGCCGCCGAGGTGCGGGAGCGGTGGCAGTCCGGCGACCGGGACGGTGCCGCCGGCCTGGTGACGGACGAGATGGTCCTGGGCACGACGCTGATCGGCACCGAAGCCATGGTGCGGCAACGGTTGAGGGTGTGGCGTGAGGCAGGCGTGGACACCGTCCGCCTCTACCCGGCGGGGGAGTCGCTGCAGGCCCGGCTCGACACCCTGGCCAGGGCCATCGAGCTGGTGCGGGAGACGGACGACGGTTCGTGAGCCGGAGCCGTGTCCGGGCCGCCGGTGACGCCCTCGCACTGCGGTCAGGCGCCCGGCCGCGCGCGGGACGGGCAGCCCCACGGACCTCGAGGTGTCCGGCTGACCGGAGCAGCCGGTGACCGGCGCGGACCCGCCGTGCACCCGGTCGGCGCAATGGGCCGAGCAACCCCGAGTGGCGCGGGAATCCTGACCGCGGGGGTGCGCCAGACTTCCGTGGAGACGACTTCGGACCGGACCCGGTGCCACGACACGGTTCCGGCCGGTCCCCGGATCGCCCCGGTCCGTGGACCGAGGAGGAGAGAATGAGCGACCTGCTGTCTGCAGTCCTGGAAGCCCACGGCGGCGTCGACCGGTGGCGGCGACTGTCGACCTGCACCGCGACGATCGTCAGTGAAGGGGAACTCTTCAGGGCCAAGGGGATGCCCCAGGACCCGCAGCCCCGGCAGATGACCGTGAGCCTGCACGAGGAGCACGCGTCGGTGCGTCCCTTCGGCGGCCCCGATCAGCGCAGCGACTTCACCCCCGACCGCACCGCGATCGAGCGCGCCGACGGATCTGTCGTGGCCGAACGCTTCGAGCACCGGAAGGGGTTCGCGGGGCATACGTTCGAGACTCCGTGGGATCCGCTGGACCGGGCCTACTTCAACGGGTATGCCCTGTGGACGTATCTGACGACTCCGTTCTTCATGCTCATGCCCGGGATGGCAGTTCACGAGAAGGAGCCGTGGGCCGAGTCCCCGACGGAGACATGGCGTGGTCTGCGGGTCTCCTTCCCGGACGGGATCGAGAGTCACAGCAGGGAACAGGACTTCTACTTCGGTGACGACTTCCTGGTCAGGCGTCACGACTACCATGTCGACATCGCGGGTGGTTTCGCGGCCGCCCATTACATGTACGACATCGCGGAAGCGGACGGGATCAGATTGCCCACCAAGCGCCGCGCGTACCGCCGGGGACCCGACGGGCGTCCGCTCCGCGATCACCTGATGGTCGGCATCGACCTCAGCGACGTCCACTACTTCTGACGGGGTCTCGCCCGTGGTCCCGTCCGGCTCCGCGGCGGGCCGGGCGGCGGCCGTGGTGCCCTTCCCTGGCCCCATGGCCGCCGCCCGGCATCACCGGGCTCGTCAGACGGCCGTACGACCGCCGTCCACGGGCAGTACCGCCCCGTGCACGAAGCTCGCCGCGTCGCCGGCCAGATAGGCGATCGCCTCGGCGACCTCCTCGGGCGCGGCCGGGCGGCCCGCCGGGGCCTGTGCGGCGAGTGCGTCGAGGTCCTCATCCATACCGGCGGTGCCCTCGGTACGCGTCGGGCCGGGCTCCACGGCATTGATCCGCACCCCGCGCGGACCGTACTCGGCGGCCCACGCCTTGGTGAGCAGGTTCACCGCCGCCTTGCTGGACGAGTAGAGCGCCATGCCGGCCACGCCGTACTCGGCGACCATGGTGCTCACGTTCACGACCGCCCCCTCCCCGCGTTCGGCCATCGGCGGGGCCAGGGCCGCCACCAGGTGGAAGGGAGCCTTCACGTTCAGGTCGTAGACGGCGTCCACATCGCCCTCCGGCGTCTGGTCCGTCGGGCCGAACGGGAAGATACCCGCATTGTTGACCAGGACGTCCACCCGGCCGCCGCCCAGTGCGACGGCCTCCCGGGCCAAGTCCCGCGCCCCCTGAGCGGTGCGCAGATCGGCGGCGACGAAGTCCGCCCGCCCACCCCGGTCCCGGATGGTGCCGACCACGGACTCGCCGCGGGCGCGGTCCCGGCCCGCGACCAGCACGTGTGCGCCGCGCTCGGCGAGCAGGGTCGCGGTGGCGGCACCGATCCCGCTGGTCGCCCCGGTCACCAGCGCCACGCGTCCGGTCAGAGCAAGAGAACCCATGAGGTCCATCCTTCGTATCGAATCTCCAGGGTCAGCGAGCACGACCGTGCCGCGTCCGCTGTCCCGTCACCTCGTTCGCGAGCTGACACGGGTCGAAAGCGCGCGCTGACGTACGGGATTCCGTCTTCGCCATAGGTGATTCCGAGAGCCGCCATAGGCGCCGGGGTGTCGTCCCGCGATCGAGCCCTTCCGGGTGCGCCGCAGCACCGGAGTGCTGGTCAGGCGCCATGCGTGGCCAAAAGCGGGACCTATGCCCGCTCTTGGTGAGGGCAATGGCTCGATGCGATGCGGGGCACCGAAACATCGCGCGGTCGCTCCGGCGATCCGCGCCACGTCCGGCCGCGCCCACGCCTGTGGCCGCCCCCGGTCAGACGAACCAGTGGCTTGTCGGCCATGAACGCGCCTGGAGGTCTCGAACCAGTCAGGACGCCCGGCCGACGGCGCGAGCGGTTGCCGCCGGCAGGTAAGGCCAGCGTAGGACGACCGTTCCTAGTCAGTGAGCAGGAGTGAGTCTTGTACCCAGTCCTGGTCAACTGGCGCATCCCGAACGGTGGTGGATGCACTGGTCTCCCGCG